>NZ_AQOJ01000845.1:0-5740 GCF_000364685.1 Xanthomonas sp. SHU 166 | reverse complement strand
GCCTTGCCTGCTAGGGGGTAAGACGGTATCTGCAACATGGCTACGCCGTCTTTACCAAAGTGCCCGACAGACGCTCGGTAAAGCAGGTTCTGCCGCTGCGCGATCCGTGGATGCGCCGCGGCGTTGGCCAGGGCGCACGAACGCGCAGACAAACGCATCGGCATGCCGCCATGTCGACAGCGCAAAAAAAGAGCCCCGCATCGCTGCGGGGCTCCTTTCGACTGCGTGGAACAGGTCGGCCGAGGCCGGCTGGATCAGAAATCCATGCCGCCCATGCCGCCCATGCCGCCGCCCATGCCGCCCGGAGCGGCCGGCTCTTCCTTCTTCGGGGCCTCGGCCACCATCGCTTCGGTGGTGATCATCAGGCCGGCGATCGAGGCGGCGTTCTGCAGCGCCGAACGGGTCACCTTGGTCGGATCCAGGATGCCGAACTCGACCATGTCGCCGAACTCGCCGTTGGCGGCGTTGTAGCCGAAGTTGCCGCTGCCTTCCTTGACCTTGTTGAGGATCACGGACGGCTCTTCGCCGGCGTTGGTGACGATCTCGCGCAGCGGCGCTTCCATCGCGCGCAGCGCGATCTGGATGCCGTGGGTCTGATCTTCATTGGCGCCCTTCAGCTCGCCGATCGCGCTCAGCGCGCGCACCAGCGCCACGCCGCCGCCCGGGACCACGCCTTCTTCCACCGCCGCACGGGTCGCGTGCAGGGCGTCTTCGACGCGCGCCTTCTTTTCCTTCATCTCGATCTCGGTCGAGGCACCGACCTTGATCACCGCCACGCCGCCGGCCAGCTTGGCCACGCGCTCCTGCAGCTTCTCGCGGTCGTAGTCCGACGAGGTCTCTTCGATCTGCGCCTTGATCTGCTTGATGCGCGACTCGATCGCCGAGGTGTCGCCGGCGCCGTCGATGATGGTGGTGTTCTCCTTGGAGACCTGCACCTTCTTGGCGCGGCCCAGGTCCTTGATGGTCGCCTTCTCCAGCGCCAGGCCCACTTCCTCGGAGATCACGGTGCCACCGGTCAGCACGGCCATGTCTTCCAGCATCGCCTTGCGACGGTCGCCGAAGCCCGGGGCCTTGACCGCCACGACCTTGACGATGCCGCGGATGGTGTTGACCACCAGGGTCGCCAGCGCCTCGCCTTCCACTTCCTCGGCGACGATCAGCAGCGGCTTGCCGGCCTTGGCCACGCCTTCCAGCACCGGCAGCAGGTCACGCACGTTGGAGATCTTCTTGTCGTGCAGCAGCACGAACGGGTCGTCCAGGTCGGCCTGCTGGCTCTGCTGGTTGTTGATGAAGTACGGCGACAGGTAGCCGCGGTCGAACTGCATGCCCTCGACCACGTCCAGCTCGTTCTCCAGGCCCGAGCCTTCCTCGACCGTGATCACGCCTTCCTTGCCGACCTTCTTCATCGCGTCGGCGATGATGTTGCCGATCGACTCGTCGGAGTTGGCGGAGATGGTGCCGACCTGGGCGATGGCCTTGTCGTCGGCGGTGGGCTTGCTGATCTTCTTCAGCTCGGCCACGGCGGCCACGACGGCCTTGTCGATGCCGCGCTTGAGGTCCATCGGGTTCATGCCGGCGGCGACCGCCTTGGAACCTTCGCGGATCAGCGCCTGCGCCAGCACGGTGGCGGTGGTGGTGCCATCGCCGGCGTTGTCGGAGGTCTTGGAGGCGACTTCCTTCACCATCTGCGCGCCCATGTTCTCGAACTTGTCGGCCAGTTCGATTTCCTTGGCGACGGAGACGCCGTCCTTGGTGATGGTCGGCGCGCCGAAGCTCTTCTCGAGCACGACGTTGCGGCCCTTCGGGCCCAGGGTGGCCTTGACGGCATTGGCGAGGATGTTGACGCCGCGCACCATGCGCGAACGGGCGTCTTCACCGAAACGGATATCTTTGGCAGCCATGTTGAGTTACCTCGGGAATAGGGAATGGAGAACAGGGAATAGGCAGATCAAGAGCGGGCGGTCGGGACGGGACGGAAATCGCGGGCGACGAAGGCGCCTGACCGATTCCCGATTCACCATTCCCGATTCCCGCGATCGGCGGCGCTCTTAGCCGACGATCGCCAGCACGTCGTCTTCGCGCAGCACCTTGTACTCGACGCCTTCGGCCTTGTAGCTGGAACCGGCGTACTGGCCGTAGATGACCTTGTCGCCGACCTTCAGCGCCGGGGCGCGCACGCTGCCGTTGTCCAGCGGCTTGCCGGCGCCGACGGCCACGACTTCACCCTTGGTGGACTTTTCCTTGGCCGAATCCGGGATCACGATGCCGCCGGCGGAGATTTCGTCGGCTTCGATCGGCTTGACTACGACGCGGTCGTGAAGCGGCTTGATGCTCATTGAGTGAGACCTCTTAAGTGATTGATTGGTCTAGGAAAGGCCGGCGATGTTAGCACTCGCCCATGACGACTGCCAGCAACGCTCGCGAAAAAACCCGGTAGCGCCGGGATGCGCCTGATGTAGTGCCGCGGCCGGGGCTTTCAAGGGCGGGAGGCAAAAAATTTTTGCCAGGAACGTGCATTCGGTGGCAAGCAGTGACCGAATCCCGTCACAGTGTCACAGAGGCAGGCTAGGCTGAGCGCGGACCCATGGGGGGATCCGTCACCAAAAGGAGTTGTCGATGAAGCCATCCGCCGTTGCGCTGCCGCTGGCCTGCCTGCTCGCCCTTGCCGGGCCGGCCCAGGCCGCCGTATTCATCAATGAATTGCATTACGACGATGCCACCGCCGCCGGCGACACCGGCGAAGGCGTGGAGATCGTCGCCACCGCCGGGGAGAGCCTGAGCGGCTACCGCGTCTACCTGTACAACGGCAGCAACCCGGGGTCGGCCACCGTCTACGCCAACAGCGCGGTGCCGGCCGGCAACCTGGTCAGCTGCGGCGGGCAGGTGCGCATCGCCACCGTCAGCTACGCCAGCAACGGCATCCAGAACGGGCCCAACGACGGCCTGGCGCTGGTCGACGGCAACGGCAAGGTGGTGCAGTTCCTCAGCTACGAGGGCGCCATCACCGGCGGCGGCGGCCCCGCCGCGGGCATGGCCAGCCAGAACCTGCCGGTCAGCGAGAGCAACAGCACCCCGGCCGGCACCTCGCTGCAGTTGCGCGGCAACGGCAGCGCCGCAGCCGACTTCAGCTGGAGCGACAGCGCCACCAGCACCTTCGGCGCCTGCAACAACGGCCAGACCTTCGCCGGCGGCGGCGGCAGCAACGCCGCGCCGACCGTGACCGCCACCACCCCGACCCAGGGCGCCACCGATTTCCCCGCCGCCGGCGACCTGGCGGTGACCTTCAGCGAGGCGGTGAGCCTGGCCAGCGGCGCGTTCGGCCTGAGCTGCCAGCAGTCCGGCAGCGTGGCGCTGACCTACCCCAGCAGCGGCACCCAGTTCGCGCTGTCCACCAACACCGCGCTGAAGGCCGGCGAGAGCTGCACCCTGAGCATCGTCGCCGCACGCGTGAGCGATGCCGACGGCGCGCATCCGGCGCAGGATCGCAGCGTCGCCTTCAACGTCGCCAGCGGCTCGGGCGGCGGCGGCAACGGCGCCGGCAGCTACTACTCGCGGGTCAACACCTCCAGCCCCAGCCAGCTGCGCTGCTCGCTGCACGAGACGATCAAGGGCCACACCGTCTATCCGTACAGCAGCAGCTCCGGCACCGACACCTGGGCCATCCTGGAGATCGCCGACGAGGATCCGAACAACAGCCAGCGCGTCCTCGACGCCTACCGCAACCGCAGCTATGCCAAGGGCACCGACCGTGCCGGCAGCGGCAGCGGCCTGAAGTACAACCGCGAGCACAGCTGGCCGAACTCGCTGGGCTTCGGCACCGCCACCGGCAACAAGGGCCTGCCCTACGCGCCGTACACCGACACCCACATGCTGTACCTGACCGACGCCACCTGGAACGCCGACCGCGGCAACAAGCCCTACGCCAAGTGCGACAGCAACTGCGGCGAGCGCGCCACCGAGGCCAACGCCGGCTTCGGCGGCGGCAGCGGCCGCTACCCGGGCAATTCCAACTGGGTGCGCACCCCGGACGGCAACAGCGGCACCTTCGAGGTGTGGGACCACCGCAAGGGCGACATGGCACGTGCGGTGATGTACATGGCGATCCGCTATGAGGGTGGCGTGGATGCCAAGACCGGGCAGTCCGAGCCGGACCTGGAGCTGACCGACGACCGCAGCAAGATCGTCAAGACCTCGTCCTCGCCGGCCTACATGGGCCTGCTGTCGACCCTGATCGCGTGGAGCCAGCAGGATCCGCCGGACGACGCCGAGCGCGCCCGCAACGAGGTGATCTACAGCTTCCAGGGCAACCGCAACCCGTTCATCGACCACCCGGAGTGGGCGACCTCGTCGCTGTTCACCTCGGCCAAGCCGGCCAGTTGCCAGTTGCTCAACTGAGCCATTGCCTCGCCCGCTGCATCTGCAGCGGGCGGGGATGATCGGCCATTCGGCTGCTTAAAAAGCCGGGGATTGTGGATGCGCGGCCGCCGGCCACCGGCCGGCGCCGCCAAAGCGCGGCCGGCATCCCTATACTGTCGGCCGCATGTCCGCGCCCGCCCTCCGCTTGCTGCTCAGCACCTGCCCCGATCCGGCCAGCGCCGCGCGGGTCGCCCAGGCGCTGGTCGACGAACGCCTGGCCGCCTGCGTCAGCCGCCTGCCCGGCGTGCAGTCCACCTATCGCTGGCAAGGCGAGGTGGAACAGGGCGAGGAGGTGCTGCTGCTGATCAAGACCGCCGCCGACCGCCTGCCCGCGTTGCGGCAGCGGCTGTGCGCGTTGCACCCGTACGAGGTCCCCGAACTGGTCGAACTCGAGGTCGCCGGCGGCCTGCCGGCCTACCTGCAGTGGGTGCATGCCGAAACCCGTGAGGAACCGTAAGCCGATGACCCTGCTGCACCGCCTCGCCGCCCTGTGCCTGCTGGCCGTGGCCGCCTTCCCCGCCCTGGCGATCAGCGAAAAGGACCTGCTGCCGGTGGACCAGGCCTTCGCGCTCAGCGCACAGGCACCCGAACGCGGCCGCATCGCGCTGCACTGGGACATCGCCAAGGGCTACTACCTGTATCGGCACCGCATCGCGGTGAAGGTGATCGGCGGCTTCAAGCCCAACCCGACCCTGCAGTTGCCGGCCGGCCACAAGAAGACCGACCCGTACTTCGGCGAGGTGGAGACCTACCGCGACGAACTGAACGCGGTGCAGAGCGGCGTCGCCGATCCCGGCACCAGCCGCGTGCAGCTGGAGGTGCGCTACCAGGGCTGCGCCGATGCCGGCGTGTGCTATCCGCCGCAGAAGCGCCTGCTCGAGGTGACCCTGCCGGCCGCCACCGATCCCGCACCGGCACTGCCGCCGCCGGCCGCGACGGGCGGGCTGCCGGGCAGCGGCCCGGGCGCCGGCAACGGGGCCAAGCCGCTGTTCGGTCCCGGCCCCGGTGCCGCGGCGGTGCAGGGCCTGCCGCTGCCCTCGGACCAGGCGTTCCAGTTCGAAGCCATCGTCGGCGACGGCAATACCCTGCTGCTGCGCTTCACCCCGGCGCCCGGCTATTACCTGTATCGCGACCGCACCGCGCTGGCGCTGGAGGGCGCGCCCGGCATCCGCACCGGCATGCCGCGCTGGCCCAAGGGCAGCTCGCACCAGGACGAACACTTCGGCAACGTGGTGGTGTACTTCGACCAGACCGAGGTCACCGTGCCGCTGCAGCGCCAGCGCGCCGACGCCACCGCCGCGACCCTGGTGACCACCTTCCAGGG
>NZ_AQOJ01000844.1:0-2902 GCF_000364685.1 Xanthomonas sp. SHU 166 | reverse complement strand
CGCGCGGTGGCCGGCGTCGCCGCCGCGGCCTGGGTCGGCGTCGGCACCGCGCTGTATGCGCTGACCCGCTGGCGCAGCGCACCGCGTGGCCGGCGCTTCCCCGCCGAACTGGCCGGCATGCTGCTGGCGCATGCCGGGGTTGCGGTGTTCGTGGCCGGCGTGCTGCTGTCGGACAGCCTGTCGGTGGAACGCGACGTGCGCCTGGATCCCGGCCAGAGCGCGCAGATCGGCGCGCACAGCTTTCGCTTCGATGGCGTGCAGTTGATCGATGGCCCCAACTGGAAGGCCGAACAAGGCACGGTGAGCGTGCTGCGCGATGGCGCCGTGGTGGCGGTGCTGCATCCGCAGAAGCGTCTGTACAGCAGCGAGCGGATCCAGACCGAGGCGGCGATCGACGCCGGCGTGCTGCGCGACCTGTATGTCGCCCTCGGCGAGCCGGTCGACGACCAGCACATCGAATACGGCTGGACCCTGCGCCTGTACGACAAGCCCTTCATCCGCTGGATCTGGGCCGGCGGCCTGCTGATGATGCTCGGCGGCTTCGTCAGCGCCGGCGCGCGCCGCTTGCGTGCGCAGCCGGCTGCGACAAGCGCTACCGCGCCGGCCGCGCTTGCCGGAGCCGCGCCATGAGCCGGCTGCTGCCGCTGGCCGCGTTCGTGCTGCTGGCCGCGCTATTCGGATTCGGCCTGTGGTGGAGCCGCAGCCACGACCCGCGCGAGGTGCCCTCGCCGCTGCTGGGCAAGCCGGTGCCGGCGTTCGCGCTGCCGCGCCTGGACCGTCCGGACCTGCGCAGCGGCAGCCAGGAACTGCGCGGCCGCCCGTATCTGCTCAACGTGTTCGGCAGTTGGTGCATGGCCTGCAGCGAGGAGCATCCGCTGCTGATGGCGCAGGCCCGGCAACTGGGCGTGCCCCTGGTCGGCTACGCCTACCGCGACGCGCCGCACGACACCGCCGCCTGGCTGGCGCAGCGCGGCAATCCGTACGCGCTGGTGCTGGTGGACGCCGATGGCCAGCGGGCAATCGACCTGGGCGTGTACGGTGCGCCGGAAACCTTCCTGATCGATGCCGACGGCGTGGTCCGCTACAAGCACGTCGGCGTACTGACGCCGCAGGTGCTGGCCGACGAACTGCGTCCGGCGATTGCCGCGCTCGACGGAGCACGTCGATGAGCGTGCTGGTCGCACGGACGCGCAGGCGCACGCCGTGGTGGCGGCTGTTGGTGCTGCTGTGGCTATTGGGCGGTGCAGTGCCGGCCTTCGCCCAGGCAGTGGACCCACTCCCCTTCAAGGACCGCGCGCAGGAACAGCGCTTCCAGCACCTGACCGCGCAGTTGCGCTGCCTGGTGTGCCAGAACGAGAACCTGGCCGACTCCGACGCGACGCTGGCGCGCGACCTGCGCCACCAGGTGTTCGCGCAACTGCAGGCCGGGCGCAGCGATACGCAGATCAAGCAGTACATGGTCGATCGCTACTCGGCCTTCGTGCTGTACGACCCGCCGCTGGCGCCGGGCACCTGGCTGCTGTGGTTCGGGCCGGCGCTGTTGCTGCTGGGTGGTGCCGCGATGGTGCTGGCGACGCTGCGGCAACGCCGCCGCGCCCTTGGCGCCGTCACGACGGAAGCGGAGGACGCCTGGTGACGCCCGGCTTTCTGCTCGCCGCCGCCGCGATGCTGGGCATCGCCCTGTTCGCGGTGTTGCGCCCGTTGCTCGTCCAGCGTTCCGGCGCAGGTCGGCAACGCGGCGTCGCGCTGCTGCTTGCGCTGCTGCTGCCATTGCTGGGTGCCGGCCTGTACTGGCGCATCGGCACACCCGCGGCCCTGGCCGGCGTCCCGCTGCAACCGCTGCCGCCGCCCGCGCCGGACCAGACCGCGCAACTGCTGCAAGGCTGGCTGCAGCAGGCCTGGGATGCGCAACAGGCGCAGCACCCGCACGAAGCGCAGCAGGCCTATGCGCAGGCGCTGCGGATCGCCCCGGACAACGTCGAGGCCCTGCTCGGCTGGGCCGAGACCGACATGGCGCAACGCGCCGATCTCACGGTGGGCAGCGCCGCACGCGCCATGCTCGACCGGGTGCTGGCGCAGCAGCCGGACAATCAGCGCGCGTTATGGATGCACGGCATCGCCGCCTTCCAGCAGCAGCGCTATGCCGATGCAGCCGGCGACTGGCACCATCTGTCTACCTTGCTGCCGGCGTCGTCGCCACTGCGCGAGGCGGTGACGCAGAAGATCGCCGCCACCGAGGCGATGGTCGCAAAAACAGGCGCAGCGGCCGCCACGCCACACTGATGCGAGCACCAGATCGCACCTGCGCTCGGCGGTCCACTCACAGCGCGGACACGATCTTCTCCTTCAGCATGTCCGCATTGAACGGCTTGACGATATAGCCGCTGACACCGGCTTCGCGGATCTCGATCACCTTGTCGCTGCGCCCCTCGGTGACCGTCATCAGGAACGGCGTGCTTTTCAGCTTCGCGTCGCTGCGAACCGCCCGCAGCAGCTCCAGCCCGGTCATCGGCGCCATGTTCCAGTCGGAAATGACCAGGCCGATCTTCTCCGCCCGCATCGCGGCCAGCGCCGCCTCGCCGTCGGCTGCTTCGACGACGTCGTCATAGCCGAGTTGGCCCAACAGCATGCGGATGACGCGCCGCATCGTGCGGTAGTCGTCGACGACCAGAATCTTCATGACGTCCCCAGGCAGTCCGATGGCAGGACCGATGGTGGAGGAGTCCCGCCCCCGATGCCACCGACCAAGCCGGGCTTACCCTGCAGACGCCGCAGTGCCGATCCACCTGCACATTGCGCCGAAAATAGGAATGCGTATCATTAACGAAATTGACCACCTCGCTGCCATCCCGCTCCGCCTAGCCCTGTCGCCAAGCCGGTGCCTCTCCCGACGGGCCCCCAT
>NZ_AQOJ01000843.1:0-1849 GCF_000364685.1 Xanthomonas sp. SHU 166 | reverse complement strand
ATCCAGTTCCGCCAGCGCCGCCGCGCCTCTCCACGCCGCCCACCGCCGCCTCGCGCGGGCTGCCGCCCTGGCTGGGCGTGCTGGCGCGGACCGTGGCCGCGATCGTCGGCGGCTATGCGCTGGCCGCGGCCACGTCCGTGCTGCTGCCATTGCTCTGGCCATCGGTGCGTGCGCAGGCGGTGTTGAGCGGCATGATGCTGGGCATCCTGGTCTGCGCCTGCACCGCGCTGTGGGCGTTCGCCGCGCGCAGCGCCGGGCGCGCCTGGCTGGGCATCGCCGCGCTGCTGGCGCCGATGGCGCTGACCATCGCCTGGCTGCAGCAGCACGCGCCATGAAGCAGGGATTCCGCCAATCGATGGCCTGGCTGCACACCTGGAGCGGCCTGCTGGTGTCGTGGGTGCTGCTGCTGATCTTCATGGCCGGCACCGCCAGCTATTTCCGCAACGAGATCAGTCGGTGGATGCGTCCGGAACTGCCACGTGCGCAGCCGAGCACCGACGTGGTCGCCGCCCGCGCGGTGGCGCTGCTGCAGCGCGAGGCGCCACGGTCGCCGCAGTGGTTCGTGTCGCTGGCCAACCCGCGCGCGCCGTTCACCGACCTGTTCTGGCGCAATCCGCCGCCGGCCGAAGGCACCCGCCCGAGCCGCAAGGAACTGTTCGGCAACGCCCTGCTCGACCCGGTCAGCGGCGAGGCCAGCCAGACCCGCGAGACCCGCGGCGGCGACTTCTTCTACCGCCTGCACTTCGACCTGCACTACATCCCGGCGCTGTGGGCGCGCTACATCGTCTGCTTCTGCGCGATGTTCATGCTGGTGGCGATCATCAGCGGCGTGATCACCCACAAGAAGATCTTCAAGGACTTCTTCACCTTCCGCCCGGCCAAGGGCCAGCGCTCGTGGCTGGACTTCCACAATGCCAGCGCGGTGCTCGCCCTGCCCTACCACGCGATGATCACCTACACCGGGCTGGTCACGCTGATGCTGATGTACCTGCCCTGGGGCATCCAGACCGCCTATCCGGACGCCGAGCAGGCGTTCTACGCCGAGGCCTTCCAGGAACCGCAGAACCTGCGCGAGGCCAGCGGCACGCCGGGGCACATGCTGCCGATCGCGCAACTGCTGGACGTGGCCCGCCGCGAATGGGGCGCGCAGGCGCCGATCGCCGGCTTCACCGTGTACAACGCCGGCGACGCCGCCGCGGCGATCCAGATCCGCCAGGGCGACGGCCAGCGGTTGGGCTACAGCACACCGTCGCTGCTGCTGGACGCGGCAAGCGGGCAGATCCTCGGCCGCAGCGGCGAACTCGGCGCCGCCGCGGAAACCCGCAGCACCCTGTACGGCCTGCATCTGGCGCACTTCGCCGGTCCCTGGCTGCGCTGGCTGTTCTTCGGCTGCGGCCTGCTCGGCTGCCTGATGGTGGCCAGCGGCGCGATCCTGTGGGCGGTCAAGGAGCGGCCCAAGCACGCCAAGGCCGGCCGCATCGGCCTGGGCCTGCGCCTGGTCGACGCGCTCAACATCGGCACCGTGGCCGGGCTGCCGATCGCCTTCGCCGCCTATTTCTGGGGCAACCGGCTGCTGCCGCTGCACCTGGAATCGCGCCCGGAAAACGAAGCGGCGGTGTTCTTCCTGGCCTGGGCCGCGGCCCTGGTCGCCGCGAAGGTATGGCCGAAGCGCGCGATGTGGGCCTGGCAACTGTACGCGGGCGCGGCACTGTTCGGCCTGCTGCCGCTGCTCAACGCCGTCACCACCGATGCGCACCTGGGGGTGAGCCTGCTGGCCGGCGACTGGGCGCTGGCCGGATTCGACCTAGTCTGCCTGTTCCTCGGTATCGCGCTGGCGCTGGCCGCGCGG
>NZ_AQOJ01000842.1:0-388 GCF_000364685.1 Xanthomonas sp. SHU 166 | reverse complement strand
CCGGCAAGCCGGTCCTGGCCACGGAGGGCGCATGACCGTCCTCGGCCTGTGCCTGGCCTTCTCCGGCTTCGTCGCGCTGTGCCTGGGCATGGAGAAGCACCAGCTCGACCTGTACGGCGCACGCCGCGCCACCGCGCCGCGCCTGCGGCAACTGCGCGCCGCAGGCTGGCTGCTGCTGGGCACGACGTTCGCCTGCTGCGTGGCCGCGCGCGGCTGGGGTATCGGCCCGGTGCTGTGGGTGGGCTCGCTCAGCGCCAGCGCGGCGCTGCTGACCCTGGGCCTGCTGCCGTACCGGCCGCGGCTGATCGTGCCGCTGGCGTTGCTGGCGCCGCCGCTGGGCGTGGGCGCGGCGTTGTTGGGATAAGCGCGCGCCCGGCTGTTCAGCGGT
>NZ_AQOJ01000841.1:0-5890 GCF_000364685.1 Xanthomonas sp. SHU 166 | reverse complement strand
GGTCACCGTCGGTGCCCGCAGTTCCGCGGCGGTGCGCGCGCCGGCGAACACCAGCACCAGCCCCGCCGCCAAGGTGATCGCCAGGTACAGCGGCACCATGCTGAGGCGGCCGTTGCGCACGAACACCATGCTTTCCATCATCAGCGAGGAGAACGTGGTCAGCCCGCCGACCAGGCCGACGATCAGCAGCGCCCGCCAGTACGGTGCGCTGGCGCCGCGGCCCTCGATCCACACCAGCAGGAAGCCGCCGACGAAGGCGCCGGCCAGGTTCACCGCCAGCGTGCCCCACGGGAAGCCGGCGCCGTAGCGCTGCAGCAGCGCACTGCCCACCGCGAAACGCAGACCGGAGCCGACCGCACCGCCGGCCATCGCCAGCAGCAATTGCTGCCACCACAGGGTCAGGTTCATGCGCGCCTCCGCGAAACGAACGCGGGAACGGCAGCAGAAAAACGAGAAGGAACGGGCATCGGATTCTCCACAAGGACGATGCCGGGGCGCACGCCTGCCACCCCGGCGGGGGTTGGGCAGGCATCATCAGCTCGCAATGCTGCGGGCGGTTCGAGGAGGAATGCCATCTCCTGTACGCTGATTATGAAGCCGATCGCCCGGCCTTGTCAGCCCGCGCCTGCTCGCGCGCGGCGCGCAGGCGATCCAGCTTGTCCTTGAGCTTGATCTCCAGGCCGCGCTCCACCGGCCGGTAGTAGACGCGCTCGCCCATCGCATCGGGAAAGCCGGTCTGGTCCAGGGCGATGCCGCCCTCGGCATCGTGGTCGTACTGGTAGTCGGCGCCGTAGCCCAGGGTCTTCATCAGCTTGGTCGGCGCGTTGCGCAGATGCAGCGGCACCTCCTGGGTGCCGGTCTCGCGCACCTCGGCCTTGGCCTGGTTGAACGCGGCATAGCCGGCATTCGACTTGGCGGTGCTGGCCAGGTACAGCACCAGTTGCGCGAAGGCCAGTTCGCCTTCGGGGCTGCCCAGGCGCTCGTAGATATCCCAGGCTTCCAGCGCCATCGACTGCGCGCGCGGATCGGCCAGGCCGATGTCCTCGATCGCCATGCGGGTCAGCCGCCGCGCCAGGTAGGACGGATCGCAGCCGCCGTCGAGCATGCGCGTGAGCCAATACAGCGCCGCGTCCGGATTGGAACTGCGCACCGACTTGTGCAGCGCCGAGATCTGGTCGTAGAACTGCTCGCCGCCCTTGTCGAAGCGCCGGGTACGGTCGGCCAGCACCTGCTGCAGGGTCTGCGCAGTGATCTCGCCGCCCTCGTCCTGGGCCAGTTCGGCGGCGATTTCCAGCAGGGTCAGCGCGCGCCGCACGTCGCCATCGGCGGCGCCGGCGATCTCCAGCAGCGCCGCATCGGAGACCTGCAGGTGCTCGGCACCGAGCCCGCGTTCGGGATCGTGCAGCGCCCGCTGCAGCGCCTCGGCGATGTCCTGCGGCGACACCGCCTCCAGCACGTGCACGCGGCAGCGCGACAGCAGCGCCGAATTCAGCTCGAACGAGGGATTCTCGGTAGTCGCGCCGACGAACAGGATGGTGCCGCGTTCGATGTGCGGCAGGAACGCGTCCTGCTGCGCCTTGTTGAAGCGGTGCACCTCGTCGACGAACAGCACGGTGCGGCGGCCATCGGCGAAACGCTGCGCGGCCTCGGCCAGCACCCCCCGCACCTCCGGCAGGCCGGACAGCACCGCCGAGATCGCCTTGAACTCGGCTTCGGCGTACTGCGCCAGCAGCAGCGCCAGGGTGGTCTTGCCGCAGCCGGGCGGCCCCCACAGGATCATCGAGTGCACCCGGCCGGACGCGACCGCACGGCGCAGCGCACTGGTCGGCGCCAGCAGGCGCTTCTGCCCGACCATCTCGTCGAGCGTGCGCGGACGCATGCGCTCGGCCAGCGGGCGCATGGCCTCGCGGTCGACGCTCAACAGGTCGGGGGTATCGGAAGCGAAGGGTCTGCGTTTGGCCATCTGCCCATTCTATCGCCGCGGCCCGTATACGCCGTGCCGCAATCCTGCGTGGCACCGACGCCAGCGCTAGAATCGCGGCGCCTCCCTGCCCGGCCGACCCCGCCATGAGCCACCACGACACCCTGGACGCGTTCACCCATCAGCACGACTTCCTCGGCACCCGCCACGAGCGCAATGCGCGCCGCACCTGGTCGGTGGTGGCGCTGACCGCCGCGATGATGTTCGTGGAGATCGTCGCTGGCTGGTGGACCGGCTCGATGGCGCTGCTGGCCGATGGCCTGCACATGGCCACCCATGCCGGCGCGCTGTCGCTGGCCGGCTTCGCCTACTGGTTCGCGCGCCGGCACCGGCACAACCCGCGCTTCACCTTCGGCACCGGCAAGGTCGGCGACCTGGCGGGCTT
Organism: Xanthomonas sp. SHU 166; assembly: GCF_000364685.1. NCBI lineage: Bacteria > Pseudomonadati > Pseudomonadota > Gammaproteobacteria > Lysobacterales > Lysobacteraceae > Xanthomonas > Xanthomonas sp. SHU 166. The sequence continues at coordinate 3,524 of NZ_AQOJ01000841.1, read as the reverse complement.
CTCCAGCGCGCTGATCCTGGCGCTGATCGCCCTGGGCATCGGCGTGGAGTCGGCACTGCGCCTGGCGCAGCCGGTCCATATCGCCTACGACGAGGCGCTGTGGATCGCGGCGCTGGGCCTGCTGGTGAACCTGCTCAGCGCCTGGATGCTCGGCGCCGATCACCACCACGATCACGGGCATGGCCATGGTCACGGTCACGGGCACGGGCACGGGCACGGGCATCATCACGACCACGCTCATGCCGCGCACCGGCATGGCAACCATGCGCACGCGCACCACGATGGGCACGACCACGATCATGCGCACGGTCACGACCATCCCCACCCTCACGATCACCACGGTCACGCGCACGCCCATGCCGCGCCCGCGCACAGCCACGACCGCCACGCGCACGCCGATCACAACCTGCGCTCGGCCTACATGCACGTGCTTGCCGACGCGCTGACCTCGGTGATGGCGATCGTCGCCCTGTTGCTGGCCAAGTACCTGGGCTGGACCTGGACCGATGCGTTGATGGGCATCGTCGGCGCCATCGTCATCGCCCGCTGGTCGCTGGCGCTGCTGCGCGACACCGGCGCGGTGCTGCTCGACGCCTCGGCGCCGGCGGCGCTGCAGGCGCAGATCCGCGACCGCCTGCAGCAGGACGACGAGCGCATCGCCGACCTGCACGTGTGGCGGGTCGGCCCCGGCCAGCATGCGGCGATCGTGTCGCTGGTGACGCACAAGCCGCGGCCGGCGGCGTTCTACCACGCACGCCTGCAGGGCGTGGCCACGCTGGGCCACGTCAGCATCGAAGTGCAGACCTGCCCCAACTGAGCGAAAGGCCGCCGCGCACCGACCCGGCGCGCGGCGGCGGGGCGGCCGGCTCAGCGGTCGCCGACCACGTCCACGTCCTTGTCCGGGACATAGCGGAAGGTGCCGGCGGCGAAGGCCGGATTGCGCTTCCAGTCGCTGAAGCTGATGTCGGTGCGCTGGCCGACCGGGTCGACCACTTCCATGCGCGCCAGGCCGTTGCGGTCGAAGCCGAGCTTGGCCATCTGGAAACTGGCCTCGGTGTCCACCTTCGGGGTCATGGTCAGCCATTGCAGCCCGTCGCGGGCCACGGCCTCCTCGCTGACGTCGTACTGGCGGTCGAGCCGGCCCGGATCGATCAGCGCGGTCAGCGGGCTGTTCTGTTCCTCGCTGCCCTGCGCGCGCACCGTGGCCTGCTTCAGGTCCGGGTCGTAGACCCAGACCTTGCTGCCGTCGGCGACGATCAGTTGGGTATACGGCTTGCGGTACTCCCAGCGGAACAGGCGCGGCGCCGACAGCGCGACGCGGCCGCTGGAGCTTTCCTTCAGCGTGCCCTTGCCGTCGTAGACCTTCTGCGCGAACTGGCCGTCCAGGCCCTTCAGCCCGCGGGTGAAGGCGGTGAGGTCCTCGCGGGCGCCGGCGAAGGCGGAGCCGGCCAGCAGCGCGGTGGCGAGGACGGTGTAGCGGAGTGTGCGAAGCATGCGGATGGGTTTCCGGATGAAGTGTGGGAAGTGTGACGCGCCGCGCCTGAATAGGCGATCAGAGGATGGCCGGCCGCGCCAGGTCTACGGCCCGGTCTGCATCCGGCCGAGGTCGCCGTACAGGATCTGGCCGCGGAAGCCGCGCCGCACCTGCTGGTACAGCTCGCGGAAGGCAGCGTAGTCCTGCGGCTGGCACAGCGCCGCCGGGCCGTGGATCGCGCGGCGGTGCAGCGTATGCGTGGCGGTCACGGTCTGCCCGTCGCGCACCCAGGTCGCGGCGTACTCGCCGGCGGCGTTGCGGAAATGGGTGTCGGCCGGAATCGCGATGATCGGCACGCTGTCCGGGAAGGTCAGCCGGTAGGTCTCGCTGCGCGCGTTGTCGTTGCAGTAGAACGGGGTCAGGTTGCGCTCGGCCGAGGCGGTGCTGTAGACCCCGCGCACCGAATCGGCGCCGGGCATCAACGGCAGGCTCATGCCGCCGACCACGCCAAAGTCGACGTAGTCGTGGGCCTGGAAGCGGTAGGCGTAGCCGAACGGCCGGCTCAGGTCCTGCGGCGTGCCCTGCAGCAGCAACTCGCCGCTGCCGTCGAAGCCGGACGCGGCGACGATCGATTCCTCGATGCGGGTGCGGTTCTGCGCGTTGAGCTGCACGAACATCGTGCGCAGGCCGACCTCGCCGACGTCGCCGCTGTCCAGCCGGGTGATGCCGCTGACGCCGCCGTCGGCGTCGAAGCGGTAGTCGGTCTCGGCCAGGTAGCGGTTGCGCTTGGCGTCGTCCGGCGGCGTGCGCGCCACGGTGCCGTCGGCCGTGTGCAGCACCGGCGCGCCCAGATCGCCGGCCGGCAACTGGCCGAAACGCGCGTATGGGCTGGTCGAATCCACGTACAGCTTGAACTCGGGCAGATAGGTGATGGCGTGGTTGAAGCGGCCCAGCACCGGCACCTCCGGCAGGGTCGGCCCGCCCTGCGCGCCGATCAGCACCGGCGTACTGGCGATGCCCTTGGCCGCCAGCAGCGCTTCCAGCACCACGGTGTGGTCCTTGCAGTCGCCGTAGTGGTTGTCGAGGATGCTGTCGGCGCTGTTCGGCTGCAGCCCACCGTTGCCCAGGTACACCGCCACGTAGCGGATGTTGCGCGCCACCCACTCGTACAGCGCCGTGGCCTGCGCGCGGCGATCGACGATGCCGGCGGTGATCTGCTCGGCGCGGGCGCGCACCTTGGGCGTGACCTGTGCGGCGGCGGCGCTGCTGTGCTGGTAGGCCTGGGCCATCTGCGACCAGCGGCGGAAGCTGCTGGCCATGATGGTCGGGCTGAACTCCCAGGTGGCCGCCGACCAGTTCTGGCTCTTCATCGGCTCGCGGCGGCTGTAGCGCCACTCCCAGCGGGCCTGTTCGCCGTCGATCGTCGGCGTATCGCTGCCCTGCACGCCGCGCGTGTACAGGTGCATCTGCAGGCGCCGCGGCGCCACCAGGGTCACCGTGGCGTCGTCGTACTGCGAGAACACGCTGAAGGTCTCCCACAGGCTGAAATAGCCCGGGAAGTACGGCACGTTCTGGGTGCGCCGCACCCGGTACACCAGGCGCGCGCCGGGCATCAGGTTGGGGAACACCACCACCTTGACCTTGCGGTCGGCGTACATCGCCGCCGTCGCGCTGGAATAGCTCTCCTGGGTATAGATCTTGTCGGCCGGCACGTCGTGACGCAGCCCGTCCGGAGTCAACGTGTAGGCGTCCAGCACCTCCAGCGTCTCCAGCTTCTCGCTGTAGCCCAGCCGCACCTGGCTGAACTGGTCGACGCCGGCCTTGGTCTTGAGCAGCAGCTCGTATTCGTCGGTCTCGACGCTGGTGGCGTCCTCGCGCACCTCGTAGTCGGCGCGGTAGCGCACGTAGCTGTAGTTGTTGCTGACCACGGGAACAGTCGCCACACCCGCGGTCTGGTCGGCATTGGAATGCGCGGCCGGCGCCGGTTGCGCGCCGGCGAGGCCGGACAGCGCCAGCAGCGCCGCGCCGAACAGCCAGCGCGCGGCGCGCA
>NZ_AQOJ01000840.1:0-1899 GCF_000364685.1 Xanthomonas sp. SHU 166 | reverse complement strand
GGCTGGCGCTGGCCAGCACCGGGATCGCCGCCGCCGCCAGCGCCATGCCGAGCAGGCCGCCGAGTACGATCAGCAGCACCGACTCGACGATCACCAGGGTCAGCACGGTGCGGTCCTGGAAGCCCAGGGTCTTGAGCGTGGCCAGTTCCGGAATGCGTTCGCGCACCGCCTGCGCCATGGTGTTGCCGGTTAGCAGCACCAGGGTGAAGAACACCGCGCCCATGATCGAGGTGACGATCAGGCCGATGTCGGCGAACTGCTTGACGAAGGCCTGCTGGAATGCCGACTCGGTCTGCGACTTGGTCTCGTGGTCGGAGTTGGCCGACAGCGCATCGATCGCCTGCGCCACGCGCGAGGCGTGCTCGGGATTGTCCAGCCGCACCGTGTACCAGCTGACCCTGCCCTTGATGTAGTCGTTGCTCTCGTCGAAGTATTTCCAGTTCATCATCAGCTGGTTCTCCGCCTGCACGTTGGCGCGGTCCTTGGCGCGGAAGATCGCCTTCAGTTCCAGCGGCCAGTCGTTGCTGCCGCCGCGCGGGAAGATGGTGGCCTGCAGCGGGATCACGTCGCCGACCTTCCAGCCGTTCTTCTTCGCCAGCGCCTCGCCCACCGCCGCACCGGTGCGGGTGTCGCGGAACGCCTTGAGCTGCTCCGGCGGCATCTCGTATTCGCTGTACACGTCGAAGAAGTTCGGTGCCACCGAGAAGTTGGGGAAGAAGTCCTTGGGATCCTTGTAGATGCCGCCGAACCACATCGCATAGGTCACGTCGCGCACGCCCGGCACGCTGCGGATCTGCGCTTCCAGGCGCACCGGCAGCGACTGGGTGATCGACAGGCGCGAGGCCACGACCAGGCGGTTGACCCCTTCCACCGAGCCGCCGGCGGTGAACGCGACGCGCACCGAGTCGAGCAGGCCGAACAGCAGGAAGGCGACGATCACCGAGAACAGGGTCAGCACTGTCCGCGTCTTGCTGCGGAACAGTTGCGCCCAGATCAACGAAAAATACTTCATGGCATCGCCTCGCTCAGTGCGCGGCCGGCGCGTCGGCCAGCTCGCCCTTGTCCAGGTGCACGGTGTGGGTGGCGTACTCGGCGGCCTTGGGGTCGTGGGTGACCATGACGATGGTCTTGCCGTGGCTGCGGTTGAGTTCCTGCAGCAGGCCCAGCACGTCCTCGGCCGAACGCCGGTCGAGGTCGCCGGTGGGTTCGTCGCAGATCAGGAAGGTGGGATCGGAGACGATGGCGCGGGCGATGGCCACGCGCTGCTGCTGGCCGCCGGACAGTTCGCTGGGCTTGTGGTTGCGGCGCTCGGCCAGGCCGACCAGGGTCAATGCGATCTCGGCATTGCGTTTGCGCTGTGCGGCGCTGAGCGAGGTCAGCAGCAGCGGCAGTTCGACGTTCTTCTGCGCGGTGAGCATCGGCATCAGGTTGTAGAACTGGAACACGAAGCCGACGTGGTGGCTGCGCCAGGTGGCGAGCTGCCCGCCGCTCATGCGGTCGATGCGCTGGCCTTCGATCTCGATCTCGCCGCCGCTGGGCGAATCCAGCCCGCCGATCAGGTTGAGCAGGGTGGTCTTGCCGGAGCCGGACGGTCCCATCAGGGCGACGAAGTCGCCACGGGCGATATCCAGGTCGATGCCGTGCAGGACCTGGACTTTCTCGGGGCCGCGCTGGTAGGTCTTGGTGACGTTGCGCAGGGTGACGAGGGTGGACATGGTGGTGTTCCTGGCGGTGGACGAGTGGAGGCGATGCGATCGCCGGTGGGCGAGGGGTTTACCGTTGCTTTTGCTTTTGATTTTGCTGTTGCAAGTGCAGCTGCAGCGGTTGTTGCTTTTGCTGTTGCTTCTGCCGTTGCTGTTGTTCTTGCTTTTGACTTGCCGGGTTCCCTTCCGAAGCGGC
>NZ_AQOJ01000839.1:0-925 GCF_000364685.1 Xanthomonas sp. SHU 166 | reverse complement strand
GCGGTGCTGCTGCCGCTGAGCGGCAGCCTGGCCACCGCGGCCGCGCCGGTGCGCGACGGTCTGCTTGCCGGCTACTACGGCGAAACCCGGCGGCGTCCTGCGATCGACTTCATCGACACCACCGGCACCCCGGCCGGGGCGCTGGCCGCCTATCAGAAGGCGGTCGACGGCGGCGCCGATTTCGTGGTCGGCCCGCTCGGCCGCGACGAGGTCACCGCGCTGTTCGGGCGCGACGCGTTGCCGGTGCCGGTGCTGGCGTTGAACCGCGGCACCCACGCCCCGCCCGGCGGCAGCGCCGGTTTCTCGCTGGCGCCGGAAGACGACGGCATCGCCGCCGCCGAGTACCTGCTGGCGCACGAACGCCGCAATACGCTGGTGATCGGCAGCAACGACGACACCGGCCGCCGTGCGGTGGCCGCGTTCCGCGACCGCTTCAGCGAGCGCGGCGGCAAGGTCGCCGGCAGCGTCAGCGTCGCCGACACCCCTGGCGACATCGGCGCGCAACTGCGCAACGCCGGCGCCGCCGACTCGGTGCTGCTGGCGGTCAAGGGCAACACCGCCCGCGCGCTGGCGCCGCAGCTGGCGCTGGCCGGTTTTGCCGGCAAGACCCGGGTGGCCACCTCGCAGCTGGTGCTGGGTACCGGCAAGCCCGAGGACGACCTGGTGCTGGACGGCGTCGTCTACCCGAGCGAGCTGTGGAACGTGCGCGGCGTCGGCGGCCTGCCGGCGGCGACCAGCGTGGCCGACATGCTGCCGACCGCGCGCGGCCCGGCCGGGCGCCTGTTCGCGTTCGGCTACGACGCCTGGCAGATCACCGCGTATCTGGAGAAGCTGGCGACCGGCAAGGACAGCGGCCTGCGCGGCGCCACCGGCGTGCTGCACCTGGACGGCTTCGGCAACATCGTGCGCACCCCGGCCTGGTCCA
>NZ_AQOJ01000838.1:0-841 GCF_000364685.1 Xanthomonas sp. SHU 166 | reverse complement strand
CGGGCGCCCGACCCCGCTGCCCGATGGAAACTGAGCGGCGCCGACGCGGCAACGCGGTGGAAGCGGCGGCGCGCGCCGAACTGGAGCGCGCCGGCCTGCGCCTGATCGCCGCCAACGTCGCCTTCCGCGGCGGCGAGCTGGACCTGGTGATGCAGCAGGCGCAAAGCCTGGTGTTCGTCGAAGTGCGGTACCGGCGCAGCACTGCGTTCGGCGGCGGCGCGGCCTCGGTCGACCTGCGCAAGCGCCGCCGCCTGCTGCTGGCGGCGCAACTGTTCCTGGCCGCGCATCCGCAGTACGCCAACTGGCCGTGCCGCTTCGACGTGGTCGAGGCCGAGGGCGATCCGCCGCGGCTGACCTGGCTGCGCGACGCCTTCCGCGCCGAGGATTGCTGAGGTGCCCAGCGTCTTCACCCACGCCGCGGTGCCGCTGGCGCTGTGGGCCGCCGCCGATCGCGGGCGCATCTCCCCGCGCCTGCTCGGCGCCGGCATCGTCGCGGCGATGCTGCCCGACGCCGACGTGCTCGGCTTCGCCCTGCACATCCCCTACGCCGACGCCTTCGGCCATCGCGGCGCCAGCCACTCGCTGTTGTTCGCCGCGGTACTGGGCGCGCTCGGCGCGCTGCTGCACCGGCCCCTGCGCGCCGGCGCGCTGCAGGCGGCCGTCTGGCTGTTCGTCTGCACCGCCTCGCATCCGCTGCTCGATGCGATGACCTCCGGCGGCCTCGGCGTGGCCCTGGGGTGGCCGTGGAGCGAACAGCGCTGGTTCGCGCCATGGCGGCCGATCCGGGTCTCGCCGTTCGCCAACGGTTTCTTCAGCGCGCGCGGCATGGCCACGCTGTGGT
>NZ_AQOJ01000837.1:0-728 GCF_000364685.1 Xanthomonas sp. SHU 166 | reverse complement strand
TTTGGCCGATGCGGTGGCGCTGCCGCAGACCCGCGAGCAGGTGCAGGCGATCGTGCGCGCCTGCCGCGCGCACCGCGTGCCGCTGGTAGCGCGCGGCGCCGGCACCGGCACCGCCGGCGCCGCGGTACCGTTCGCCGGCGGCGTGGTGCTGTCGTTCGCGCGCATGAACCGCATCCTGCAGTTGCGCCCGGCCGACCGCTGCGCGGTGGTCGAACCCGGCGTGCTCAACGGCGACCTGCAGCAGGCCCTGGCGCCGCACGGGCTGTTCTGGCCGCCGGATCCGTCCAGCGCGGAGATCTGCAGCGTCGGCGGCAACCTTTCCACCAATGCCGGCGGACCGCGCGCGGTGAAGTACGGCGCCACCCGCGACAACGTGCTCGGCCTGGTCGCAGTGACCGGCAGCGGCGAGCTGATCCGCTGCGGCGGCGCCTACACCAAGGACGCCACCGGCTACGATCTGACCCACCTGCTGGTCGGCAGCGAAGGCACCCTGGCGCTGATCGTGGAAGCGACGCTGAAGCTGTCGCCGCGGCCGCTGGCGCAGGCCGGCCTGCGCGCGCTGTACCGCGACGCCGCCACCGCCGCGGCCGCGGTGTCGCGGCTGATGGCGCAGCCGAGCACGCCGACCATGCTCGAGTTCATGGACCGCAGCGCGATCGCGCTGCTGCGCCGCAACGGCAGCGACGTGCCCGAGGCCGGCGCGATGCTGCTGATCGAGGCCGACGGCG
>NZ_AQOJ01000836.1:0-348 GCF_000364685.1 Xanthomonas sp. SHU 166 | reverse complement strand
TGCGTGGCCGCCGGGCGTGGCCCCGCGGGTGCTTGCCGCCCGCGTGCTGACCGCGGTGATCGACCGCGGCCGCTCGCTCAAGGCCGAACTGGCCGCCGCGTTGCCGACGCTGCCGGATCCGCGCGACCGCGCGCTGGTGGAGGCGATCTGCTTCGCCGTGCTGCGCCGCCGCCCGGCCTACGAAGCGGCGCTGCGCATGTGGCTGCAGAAGCAACTGCCACAGCGCGACGCCGAACTGCGCGGCCTGCTGCTGGCCGGCTTCGCCCAGCTCGATGCGCTGGGCCTGGCGCCGCACGCGGCGCTGTCGGCGACGGTGGAGGCGACGCGCGCGCTGGATCGGCCGCGCCA
>NZ_AQOJ01000835.1:0-949 GCF_000364685.1 Xanthomonas sp. SHU 166 | reverse complement strand
GCAACAGCCACAGGCCGCCGACCCCGGCATTGCGCACGCCGGCCCCGGCCTCGGCGTGCGCCTCGGCGGTGAAGCGCGGGCCGAGGCCGCGCCGCCAGCTGGCGCTGCCGACGGTGTCGCCGGCATAGGCGAAATCGGCGACGCCGTACTCCTCGCGCACCCGGCCCAGCGCCAGCGACCAGTCGGTCAGGCCGCTGGCCAGCAGATCCTGGGTCGCATAGAACGGAAAGGCCAGCGAGCGGGTGCGGCCGTAGGCGTCGGTGATCACCACCTGGGCATTGCCGGCGCCGTCCACGCCCGGCGCCGCGGACAGCTGGAACGGCCCGGCCGGCAGCTGCGCGCCGTACTGGCGGATGCCGTTGACGTACAGGTCCACGCTGGACGGCACCGCCACTTCGCCGAGGAATTCCGGCAACGGGGTGATCGCGCGATACGGCTGCAGGCCGAAGTCGCTGCCCACCCGCACACCGCCCAGGCGCACGGTGCGGCTCCAACTGGTGCTGCTGCTGAAGGTGTCGCCCAGCACCACGCTGGTCATGCGCTCGGGCAGCGACCACTGCCATTGCGTGTCCAGGCGGATCGTCTGGGCACGCCAGTCCTGCTGCGGCTCGCGGTACACGCGGCCGACGAAGGACTGCCGCAGCAGGCCCTGGCCCAGGCCGAACACGCGCAGTTCGCCACTGGCGGTAAGATTGCTGGCGCCGCCCTGGCGGCTGGCGTAGAGGTCGTAGTCGAGCAGTGCGCCGGGTGAACTGGTCGCCGGCAGCGACGGCACGCCGCCGCGCGCGTCGATGCGGGTGGTGGCGACGTCCAGCAGCGCCACCGGCGCGTCGATCGTCACCTGCTGCAGGCTGGCGTCGTAGCGGAAGCGCACGCCGTCCAGGTCGCCCAGGGCGATCGCCGCGCTGGCGTCGCTGCCGTCCACGCGCAGGCCGAGCTGGCGCAGGGT
>NZ_AQOJ01000834.1:0-435 GCF_000364685.1 Xanthomonas sp. SHU 166 | reverse complement strand
AGCACCAGGTCGTTCCAGCCGCGCCGCGCCCAGTCGGCGAGGTCGCGCCAGCGCCAGTCGCCGGCGCCGCCCTGCGCACCGGCGCCGCCGTCGAGCCGGTCCTCCAGGGTGTCGTAGATGCGTTCCGGCGCCACCGCCGCGGTCGGGTCCACCCGCACCCAGCCGCGTTGCGGCAGCCACACCTCGGCCCAGGCGTGCGCGTCCATGCGCCGCACCACCCAGTAGTCGCCGAACGCATTGCGGGTGCCGCCGGCATAGCCGGTGACCACGCGCGCAGGAATGCCGGCGCCGCGCATCAGCACCACGAACGCCGAACTGAAGTGCTGGCAGAACCCGGCCTTCTGCTGGAACAGGAACTCGTCCACGCCGTCGCGGCCGGGCAGCGGCGTCTCCAGGGTATAGGCGAAGTCGCGGCGGATCCATTGCAGGGCGCGG
>NZ_AQOJ01000833.1:0-2710 GCF_000364685.1 Xanthomonas sp. SHU 166 | reverse complement strand
TGGCAGGGCATCCTCGTGCTGGCGGGCCAGCCGGCCCAGCAGCACCAGCATCAGGTCGAGCTTGGCCTCCATCCGCTGGGTCTGCGCGGTGGACTCGCTGCGGTCGTCGCTGCCGTCCTCGCCGCGCAGATCCTCGATCTGCGCCAGGCTGCGCAACAGCGCCTCGCCGGCAGCCAGCCGGCCGGCGCCGTTGCCCAGGCGGAAATCCGCCGGCAGCGCCAGCGCGCAACTGAGGGTGTCGTGGAACAGTTCGGCGTCGGCCGGGTGCTGCGCCGCGCCGTCCGGGCCGGCGTTCATCCCAGCAGTCCGGCCTGCGAATAGCTCCGCGCGGCATGGCTGGACTGGCGGCTGGCGCGCAGCCAGGCCGCGGCGTGGTCGCGCTCCATGCGCATCTGCGCGGTCACCGCCTGCTGCAAGGCGAGCAGTGGCTTCAGCGCCTCGCGCGAGCGGTCGGCGCCGTCCTGCTGCAGATACGCCTGCAGGCGCCTTGCGTGGTCGGTGACCATGGCCTGGGCCAGCGCGTAATCCTCGCCGCGCAGGATCTCGCGCAGTTCGTGCAGGTCGTTGTGCAGGTCGGCGAGCGCGATGCTCACGACGCGTTCGCCGTGGCCAGTTCGCGCTGCTGCGCGGGAATGGCGGCCCAGGCCGCGTCGATCTCGCTGAGCAGTTCCAGCGCTTCGGTCAGCGCGGCGTCGTCGTTGTGCAGGTTGGCTTCGGTCAGCCGGTGCATCACGTAGTCGTAGAGCGCCGACAGATTGCCGGCGATCTCGCCGCCGGCCTCGTGGTCGAGCGAGCCGTTGAGATGGCCGACGATGGCGCAGGCCTCGCCGATCGCCTTGCCCTTGCGTGCCTGGTCGCCCTGCGCGAGGCAGGCCTGGGCCTGGCGGATGCGCTGGCAGGCGCCGGCGAACAGCATGGCGACCAGCTTGTGCGGATCGGCATCGGTGACGCTGGTGGAAATGCCCATCTTGCGATATTGCTCGGCGTACTGGCGGCTGGAACCGTACATGGAAAACTCCTCGGGTGGATCGGCTGGCCTCCGCGCCGCGCCGGTGAGCGGCGACGCTGCGGTTGCTGCGGCCAATCCGTAATGACTGTCGATACTCTTTCTATCGGCCGCCACGCGTCTCGACTTGAGCCGCGCGGCCGCGCGCGTCAGCTGAACTGCTTGGTCAGGCTGTCGCTCACGCTCTGCATCTGGGTGACCAACTGGTTCATTGCGGTGAAGCGTGCGGTGTACTGATCGGTCAGGGTCTGCATGCGCTTGTCGAGATCGCTGAGCTGGTCGGTCAGGTCGGAGATGTGCTTGTTGAGCGAGTTGGTGCGCTGGGTCAGGGTGCCGCTGGTGCTGTCCAGGTTGCTCTTCAGCAGCGTGCTCATGCCGGTACCGAAACTGCCGTTGTTGCCGAGCAGGGTCTTGGCCGCCGACGGATCGGCGGCCGCCGCGGTGTCGAACTTGGCGCTGTCGAAGCTCATCACCCCGTCCTTGTCGATGGTCACGCCCATCGCCATCAGGCCGCTCACGTTGTCGCTGACCAGCCGGCGCAGCGACTGCTGCAGGCCGCGCACCATCGCATCGCCGGTCATCGGCGAGGCCTTCTTGTTGGTGGCGTCGTAGGCGCTGGACGACTTGAGCACGCTGTTGGCGGAGTTGTAGGCGCTGACCAGGGCAGTCAGATTGGCCTTCAGCGGGGTGTTGTCGTTGGTGATGTTGAGATTGAAGCTGGTGCCGGCCACCGCCTTGGTGAGATTGATCGCCACGCCGGGTACCAGATCGGCGATGGTGTTGCTGCTGGAGGTGCGCTGGAAGCCGTCCACTTTCACCACCGCATCGGCGGCAGCGATGGTCTGGGTCAGCCCGCCGTTGTTGCCGGGCGGGTAGGTGAGCTTGGCCAGGCCGCCGTCGCCACCGGACGTGGTGATGGTCAGGGCGCCCTTGGTGCCGGTGTCGACCGCGTTGAGCACCAGATGGTCGCCATCGTCGGCGGTGACCACGCTGGCGGTCACGCCGGCACCGTTGGCGGCCTTGTTGATGAAGGCGGCCACGTCGCTGAGCTTGCTGCCGGCATCGACGTTGATGTTGAGCGTGGTGCTGCCATAGGCGATGGTCAGGGTGCCGCCACCGACGACGGCGCCGCTGGCGTAGGCCGACGAGGTCAGTTTCTGCGACTGCGCCAGTTTCACCACCTCGATGCCGTATTTGCCGGCGTTGGCGCTGGAGGTCACGGTGGCGGTATAGCCGGCGCCGTCGTCGATGGTCGCCTTGTAGGCGCCCTTGTCGGCGCTGTCGGACACCGTGCTCATCGCCGTCTGCAGGTTGGACAGCGCGCTCTTGATCGTGCTCAAGGACGACAGTTGCGCGCTGGAAGCGGTACCGTCGCGGTTGATCCGGTCTTCCTGCGGCTGGCGTTCCTTCGCCACCAGTTTGGCGACGAAGCTGGGAATGTCCAGGCCTGAGCCGATTCCAGTGGTGGACATGGTGGCGGTCCTTGAGGTGGCCGGCACGCGGTGCGCCAGCGGCTGAGGGGAGTATCGGCGCGCGGGAGCGCTTCTTGAGCGGCGCCTGCGCGTTGCGACGGCTCCCCGTTGCCATGCAAATCCTGTGCCGCATCCAGGGCGTCAAAAAAAAGGCCCCTCCTTGCGGAGGGGCCCCGTGGTGCGTTGCGGTGTGTCCGTGCTTAGCCCTGGAGCAGGCTCAGCACGCTCTGCG
>NZ_AQOJ01000832.1:0-23377 GCF_000364685.1 Xanthomonas sp. SHU 166 | reverse complement strand
GCGCGGACAGCGCCACGCGCTCGCCCGGCCGCGCCACGCGGTGGCCGCGCGCGCGCAGGGCCTCGGCATCGTCGGCGCTGGCGTAGTGGTAGAGCATGGTCCGTTGCAGCAGCTCGGCGGGGTATTCCCGCTCCAGGTCGTCGACCCCAGTATGCGACGGGTTGCCGTGAAGACCGCAGTCGTGGGCCACCAGTTCGCCGTCGTCGGCATACCGGTTCAGCATTTCCGGGATCGGCCGGGTGTCCCCGCTCCACACCAGCGCGCCCTGCAGGCGCAGGCCGTAGGCGGTCTCCGGCCAGTGGTGGCGCACCGGGAACACCTCCAGGCGCACGCCCTCGTGCCAGAACGCATCGCCCACCGCGATCAGTTGGAACGCGTCCCAGAAGTTGGCGCCGCCCTCGGCCAGCACGTTCGGATAGTCGGCCACGCGGCGGTGCAGCAGCGGCACCACCGTGGCCGGCACATACAGCCGCACCTTGCCGCGGCGCGCGGAGAAATAGCTGTCCACGAACAGCCGCTCGAAGCCGGCGACGTGGTCCAGGTGCACGTGGGTGACGAACAAGGCCTGCGGCATCGCGCCGTAGTGCGCCTGATAGGCGGTCAGCCCCTCCCCGCCGCAGTCGATGGTCAGCCACGGCCGGCCGTCGCGCTCGATGGTGGCCATCGGCGAGCCCAGCGCCACCGCCGAGGCATTGCCCACGCCCTGGAAACGCAGCGCCCAGTCCGTCATCAGCAGCCGCGCTCCCAGGCCAGGTCGTAGGCGCGGCGCAGGCGCGCGTAGTCCTTCTCCACCGCATCGACGCTGCGCTCGCCGCGCAGTTTCAGCAGCGAACGGCGCAGCCGCTTGAGGTTGCGCTCGCGCCAGCGGGTGGCGGGAATGCGCAGCACGCCGCGGTCGAAGTCGATCAGCCAGCCGCGGCCGTTGCCGTCGAACAGGATGTTCTGCGCATTGAGGTCGGCGTGATCGAGGCCGGCGCGATGGAAGCGCGCGATCAGCCGACCCGCTTCCTCCCACGGTGCGCCGCGACCGGCCAGATGCGCACGATCGGCCAGCGAGCGCACGCCCTCCAGCCGCTCCATCAGGATCGCCGCGCGGTAACGCAGCCCCTGGCGCAGATAACAGGCCGCCAATGGCCGCGGCACCGGCAGCTTGCGCGCGATCAGCGCGCGCATCAGCCGGAACTCAGCGAAGCTGCGGGTGCGGTCGGCACCGGTCCACAGGTAGCGGTCGCGGACCAGCTTGGCGACCAGCCCACCGCGGCGGTACTGGCGCAGCACGCAACTGCCGAACGGGGCATCGACGAACCAGGCGCCGCCGCGGCCGCCGGCATCCACCGGGCGCGCGCGTTCGCCCCAGGCGGCGGCGGAGAACAGCGCCGGTTCGGCTTGCCGCAGTCGTTCGCGGTCGAACAGAATGGCCCCGTAGCCGCGGCCCTCGCGGTACGGCGTCAGCGCTTCGGTGGCGTCGAATGCAACCATCCAGCGAGTCTAACAACACCATGCCGGCAACGCTCCCTTCGTTGTGCCTGTTGCGCCTGTCGGCGCTGGGGGACGTGACCCACGTGGTGCCGCTGGTACGGACCCTGCAACGCGCCTGGCCGCAGGCGCCGGCGTTGCACTGGATCATCGACAAGGCCGGGCACAAGCTGCTCGACGGCCTGCCGGGCGTGGTCTTCCACCCCTACGACAAGCGCAGCGGCGTGGCCGGCATGCGCGCCTTGCGCCGCGAACTGCCGGCGCAAGGCTTCGACGCACTGTTGCAGATGCAGGTGGCGTTGCGCGCCAACGTGCTGTCGGCGTTCGTGCCGGCGCGCCGCCGCATCGGCTACGACCGCAGCCGCTCCAAGGACCTGCACGGCCTGTTCGTCAACGAACGCATCCCCGACCGCCCTGGCATCCACGTGCTGGAGGCGATCGGCAGCTTCTGCGAGCCGCTGGGGCTGCGCCAGACCGAGGTGCGCTGGGACCTGCCAGTGCCCGAGGACGCCCACGCCTGGGCGCGTGCGCAATGGCCCGAGGACGGCCGTCCGGCGCTGCTGATCTCGCCCTGCTCCAGCCATCAGCGTCGCAACTGGTATGCCGAGCGCTACGCCGCGGTGGCCGACCATGCCGCCGCGCAGGGCTGGCGGGTGGTGCTGTGCGGCGGCCGCAGCGACCTGGAGCGCAGCACCGCCGACGCCATCGTCGCGGCGGCGCGCACGCCGGTGCTCGACCTGGTCGGCCGCGACACGCTCAAGCAACTGCCGGCGCTGCTGCAGCGCGCCGCATTGGTGATGACACCCGACTCCGGCCCCATGCACATCGCCAACGCGATGGGGACCAAGGTGCTGGGCCTGCACGCGGCCAGCAACCCGCGCCGCAGCGGCCCGTATTCGGACATCCGCTACTGCGTGGACAAGTACGACGCGGCTGCGCGCAAATACCTGGGCAAGCCGGCCGCGCAGTTGAAGTGGGGCAGCAAGATCGAGTTCGACGGCGTGATGGAACTCATCGCGGTGGACAATGCGATCGCCGCATTCGAGCGCTATCGCGCCGACCACGGCCACTGAGCCCGGTTGCGGCGCCCGCGGCGCCGCTCTACCATCGCCGCGCGTCCTGCCGCCGACCCGGCCCGCAGGAGCCGCCGTAAGCGTTTACGTCAATCAACGCGCCAACTGCGCCGGATCCGTCCGGGGCTGTTTCCCGCCGGGGCCTGGCAGGCCGTTGGCGGGTGGCGCCTTCGATCGACCGGCTTACGGAGAGTCCGCAATGTCACGTTCCCCGCTGTTTTCCCGCAAGCTGTCCCCGCGCCATGCCGCCTGGGTGACCCCGCTGCTGCTGTCGGTGCTGATGACCTGCATCGTCTCGATGATCAGCACCCTGCGCAGCGTCGGGCTCACGCCCGGCGTCGGCACGCTCTGGCTCGGCGCCTGGGCGCTGTCCTGGCTGGTGGCCTTCCCCACCCTGCTGCTGGTGCTGCCGCTGGTGCGGCGCCTGACCGGACTGGTGGTCGCACGCAACTGAGGTGCGGCGCGTTCCGGGAGGCGGCAACGCCTCCCGGAACTCTGCCCTCATGCCGAGGCGTTGCGGTAGTCCTGGTAGGACTTCTCTTCCACGTAGCTGGAGCCCAGGGCCAGGTTGATTTCCTTCTTGAGCCGCGCGCGTTCGTCGTTTTCGTAGTACACGCTGCGCGCCAGCTTGATGAACTCCTCGTCGAAGGCCTGCGCCTTCTCCTTGATCCGGATCTCGTCCTCGATCACCCACAGGCGCTCGTTGACCGCCTTCAGTTCCGCGCGCAGGCGCGCCACGTCGCCGCCGGCCGCCGGATGCGCCATCCAGGTCTTTTCCAGTGCCGACAGTTCGGCACGCACATTGGCCAGCTTGCCCGGATCTTCGATGCGCTCGGACTTGATCTGCAGGATGGCGATCTTGTCGAGCAATTCGCCGAAGGACACGGGCACCAGGATTTCGGACATGGCAGACACCAAAAACAGGAGAAAAGAGAGTGTAACGGCCGCGTCTTAAAGCGGCGTCGGCATGCTGTCGCGATCGCCCAAAAACAAAAGGCCCCTGACGGGGCCTGATGCGAAACTGGCGAGAAGGGGGGGATGCACTCGGTGCATGCTGCACCTCGCCCTGCGGGCGGCTGCGCCGTGCGCATCGGCTGTCGCCGATGGGTCGAACCCGCGGGGCTTCTCCCCCCCACTCCTGCACCGATCACACTCTGCGACCGCTGGAGGATGCGCGCGCGATGAAACTGGCGGGAAGGGGGGGATTCGAACCCCCGAGGCGCTATAAACGCCTGCCTGATTTCGAGTCAGGTACATTCAACCACTCTGCCACCTTCCCGGGTGGTCCCCGGCGGACCGGGGGCGTGCATCATACGGTCCCCGCCGCGCGCGGACAAGCGGCCAGGCGCCGAGCCCCCGCCAGCGCCCCGGCGCCGCGGGGCGATGAACCCCGCCTGCTGCGTGCTGCGCGCGGCGATTGCCTGATCCGCGCGCGACCGCGATGATGCCCGTCGACCCCAGAAAACACCGGCCGGCCGCAGGCGCGCAATGATCGAATTCGGACATCTCACCCACGTCGGCCTGCGCCGCGACCTCAACGAGGACACCTACTACGGCGACCACGAACTGGGGTTGTGGCTGGTGGCCGACGGCATGGGCGGCCACGCCTGCGGCGAGGTCGCCAGCGCCCTGGCGCGCGAGGCCATCGTCCGTGAAGTGCGCGGCGGCACCGCGCTGGCGCAGGCCATCCGCATCGCCGACGAGGAAATCATCCGCGCCTCGCAGCGCCGCAACGACACCCTGCCGATGGGCACCACGGTGGTGGCGGCGCGGGTCCAGGGCAACCGCTTCGAGGTGGCCTGGGTCGGCGACAGCCGCGCCTATCTGTGGCGCGACGGCAAGCTGGCCCAGCTCAGCCAGGACCACAGCTACGTGCAGGAACTGATCGCGCAGGGCGCGCTCACCGCCGAACAGGCGCGCGCGCATCCGCACCGCAACGTGGTCACCCAGGCGCTGGGCGTCACCGATCCGCAGCACCTGAACGTGGCGACGATGACCGGCGAGCTGCGCCCGGGCATGCGCCTGCTGCTGTGCAGCGACGGGCTCACCGAGGAAGTGGACGATGCCGGCCTGGCCAACGCGCTGGGCCACGACGACTGCAGCGCGCAGGAATGCGTGGACATGCTGGTCGCCGCCGCGCTCGACGAAGGCGGCTCGGACAACATCACCGCGATCCTGGTGCGCTGTCACTGAATTCGGTGCGGCGCGGCGGCTCCGGCCGAGCAAGCCACGTCAGGGCACCGCTGGATACTGCATTCCTCACGCTCAAGCCGGCCAGGCTGCCCTGCAGGAGCAGTTGCAGCCCCGACAGGACTTTACCGGGAACGCCCTGTCGCGGCTGACGCCGGTCCTACAACAGACGTTCCATCGTCATTCGAGTCGCCCTTCAGCCGGCCACCGCGTCCGCCACGACCGGTTCGGCGTCGTCCCACAGCGCGCGGCCGGCCTTCTTGCGCAGCTTTTCCAGCCGCGCCTGGTGCGCTTCCAGTTCCGAGGCCGTCGGCAACACCCGCGGCCGCGGCAGCAGCATGGTCATGTCGAATGCCGGCCCCTGCGCCGCCGCATGCGCGGCGCCGTCCTCGGCCAGGGCGAAACCGATTTCCTCCTGACCGGAGGTCAGCGCGATGTACACGTCGCTGAGGATCTGCGCATCGAGCAGCGCGCCGTGCAGTTGCCGGTGCGAGTTGTCCACGCCCAACCGCTTGCACAGCGCGTCCAGCGAATTGCGCTGGCCGGGGAAGCGCTCGCGCGCCAGCAGCAGGGTGTCGATCACCGTGGCGCGATCGAGGATGCGGCCGTAGGACTCGCCCAGCCGCGACAGTTCGTAGTCCAGAAAGCCCAGATCGAACGAGGCGTTGTGGATGATCAGCTCGGCGCCGTCGATGAACTCCAGGAATTCGTCGACCACCTCGTGGAATTCCGGCTTGTCGGCAAGGAAATCCAGGGTCAGGCCGGTGACTTCCTGCGCGCCGGGTTCGAAATCGCAGTCCGGGCGCAGGTAGCGATGGAAGTTGCGCCCGCTGGGGCGGCGTTCGAGCAGTTCCACCGCGCCGATTTCGACGACGCGGTTGCCCTTCTTCCATTCCAGGCCGGTGGTTTCGGTATCGAGGATGATCTGACGCATGGGACTCGCAGCGGAAAAGGGAGACAAGATCAGGTCGCGACCGCGGCGCCGCCGGCGCGCACGTGCAGGGCCTGGTTGCGCGCCAGCTGGTCGACCCGCTCGTTGTCCGGATCGCCGTTGTGGCCCTTGACCCAGCGCCAGTCGATCGTATGCCGCTGCGCGGCCGCATGCAGCCGCTCCCACAGATCGCGGTTCTTGACCGGATCGCCGCCGGCGGTCTTCCACTGCCGGCGCACCCAGCCCGGCATCCATTCGGTGATGCCCTGGCGCACGTACTGCGAGTCGGTGTGCAGCACGATCTGGCACGGCTCGTTGAGCGTCTCCAGCGCCATGATCGCGGCCATCAGCTCCATGCGGTTGTTGGTGGTGTGCGCCTCTGCGCCGGCCACCTCGCGCTCCAGTCCCTTGTAGCGCAGCAGCGCGGCCCAGCCGCCGGGGCCGGGATTGCCGAGGCAGGCGCCATCGGTATGGATGTCGACAGTCTTCATGAAACTCCGTGTTCAGATGGAAGCGACCGAGCCGCGCCAGCGGACCGGCGCGCGCAGCGGAATGGGGCCGATGCCGGCGGCGGTGCGTTTTTCCGCCTGCAGCAGGCAGACCGCGCGCAGCGGCGCGGTGGAGGTGGCCGGGCCGACGCCGCCGCGGGTCGGCCACACCGGCCCGAGATAGCGCAGTTGCTCCACGCACGGCAGGCCGACCTGTTCGAGCAGGCCGCGCCAGCTACCTGGCGGACGCGCCACCAGGCCCTGGCGGCGCCAGCGCAGCCGGTACGGGCTCACCGCATTGAGCGCGAACAGCCACACGCGGCCGCCCGGCATCAGGATGCGCTCGCATTCCTCCAGCAGCGCCGCCGCGTCGGCGGCGAGCACGTGCTGCAGGACGATGGCGTTGACGCTTTCCGACGGCAGCGGCAGTGGCAGCGTGCACACCAGGTCGCCGGCGTAGCCGCAGGCGCTGCGGTGCAGGCGCACGCCCCGCCCCGGCAGCTCGCGCGCGGGAGGCGGTAGCGGCACCGGGGCCAGCCACAGCCAGGGCTGCGCGGGGCGCTTGAGCAAGGCGTCGAGGATCAGCGGCTGCTCGGCCTGCAGCAACGCCTGCGCCCCGGCAGTATCAAACCAGGATGAGACGTTGGCTTGACGAGGGAGCGACACGGCAGGCATGGTGCCAATTCTATGCGACTGATCGCCCTGCCCGCATTCCAGGATAACTACATCTGGGCGATCGCCACGGACGACGGGCGTGCGTTGCTGGTCGATCCAGGCCAGGCCGAGCCGGTGCTGGAGGCCGCGGCCCAAGGGCTGCAACCCGCCGCCATCCTGCTCACCCATCACCACGACGACCATATCGGTGGCGTCGCCGCCTTGCGCGAACGCTGGCCGGATCTGCCGGTGTACGCGCCGGACGACCCCCGCATTGCCGGATTTTCGTGCGAGCGGGTCGGAGATGGCGAGGTCGTGAAGGTGCTGGATTGGCAGTTCGATACCCTGGCCGTCCCCGGCCACACCCGCTCGCACCTGGCCTACGTCGGCGAGGGCCATCTGTTCAGCGGCGATACGCTGTTCAGCCTGGGCTGTGGGCGCATGTTCGAAGGTACGCCCTCCCAGATGTTGGGTTCGCTGCAGCGCCTGTCCGCCCTCCCGGGGCAGACGCTGGTCTGCTGCGGACACGAATACACCTTGGCCAATGCGGCATTCGCCGTCACGGTCGATCCCACCAACGCTGCCCTGCGGCAGCGCCATCAGGAAGCCCAGGCCATGCGTCACGCTGCCCGCCCCACCGTTCCCGTCACTCTCGCCAGCGAACTGGCGACCAATCCGTTCCTGCGCACCGCTTCGGCGGCGATCCAGCAGGCGATCGGCGCCCGGCTCGGCCGGGGGGTGTCCGACGAAGTGGAAGTCTTCGCCGAATTGAGGCGCTGGAAAGACGATTTCCGCGCATGAGGGCGCTGGCGTTGACGGCGGCGCTGACGCTGGCGATAGCGTCGGCGGCGCCCCCCGCGGCGGCCGCGACCCCGCTTGCGGCGGCACTCGAGCAGACCGTGGCGGGCCTGAACGGCCTGCCGACGGACGCGGCGGCACTGCCGCCGCCGACCACCCGTAACGGGCATGACATCCTCGCCCGCTTCCGCGACGGCCTGGCCGACGCGCGCTGCGACGCCGGCGCCACCGACGCGCGCTGGCAGCAGCAGTTCTCGCGCGCGCCGTCGCGGCTGGCCGACGAGGACGAGGACGTGTTGCCGCTGTTCGGCTACGTGGTCGACGAACTGCGTGCGGCCAACCTGCCGACCGAATTCGCGCTGATCCCGTTCGTGGAGAGCGGCTACCGCCCGGCTGCGCGCAACAGCAGCGGCCCCGCCGGCCTGTGGCAGTTCATCCCCGGTACCGCGCGCAACCACGATGTCCCGCTGGAGAACGGCTACGACGGCCGTCTGTCCGCGGTGGACTCCACCCGCGCCGCAGTGCGCTATCTGAAGACCCTGCACGGCATGTTCGGCGGCGACTGGCGCCTGGCGATCATGGCCTACAACGCCGGCGAATACCGCGTGCTGCAGTCGATGCGCCGCGCCGGCATGAACGCGCAGAACGCGCAGCCGGACAAGCTGCCCGGGCTGTCCTCGGTCACCTATGCCTACGTCGAGAAACTGCACGCGCTGGCCTGCGTGCTGGAACAGGCGCAGACCCGCGACGAATGGATGGCCTCGCTGGATCGCGACGTGCCGATCCTGCAGGCGCAGACCCTGCCCGCCGGCATGGCACTGGACGAATGGGCGCGGCGCCAGGCGCTGCAGGGCAACCAGCTCGCCCGGCTGAACCCGGCCCTGGGCAACGGCCGCAGCGCCAAGCGCGCACTGCCGGTGCTGGCGCCGCGCAGTCTGGGCGGCCCCGTGCTGGCCCAGGACACCGCGCCGCCGGCGCAGGACGACACCCCGGTCGTCGCCACCGTGGCCAGCGCCGACGACACTCCCGCGCCGAACCGTGCCAAGCGCGCCGGCGCACGCTCCCGCCACACGCACACCGTGCGCGACGGCGACACCGCCTGGAACATCGCCAAGCGCTACGGCATCACCGTGCAGGCGCTGCTGATGAAGAACGGCCTGTCCGCGCGCAGCGTGCTGCGTCCCGGCATGGTGCTGAGCTACGAGGACTGATCGCGCTCCCGCTGCGGCGGGACGAGCTCCGGCCCATGCTGCAACGTCCGCGGATGTGCAGCCACGCCGTGGGGATGACCACTCGTTTCCTCGGGCCGATGGGCACCTACGATCAGCATGAGCGCCTGGAAGGCAGGCGTATCGCCACGTCCAGCAGCTAGCGCAACTGCGCGCACGCGCCATCGGCAACAGGCGCTGTTTCGATGGCCGCCAGCAGGGACAGCGCATCGCGCCGGCCAAGGTAGCGACGTAACGCGCTTGCCGCCCATTCGCGCCACTGAAGGCATGCCGGCCATCGGCAGGCGCACATCCACACTTGCATCAACGTTGCGCGCCTCCTCCCCCACAGCAAATCGCACACGCCGATAAACCACGCACCTGAAACGCAACAGGCCCGGCAATGCCGGGCCTGTTGCGTGCCGCTTTGCGCTGTCGAAGCCGCGGTTACAGCTGCGATTCCTGCACGCTGATCTTGAAGTGCTTGCGCATCGCATCGACGTAGGCCTTGGCATCGGCCTCGCCTTCGATCCGCGCCAGCTGCTGCTGGAACATCGCCTGCTGCTCGGCCGGCACCTTGCTCAGGTCGCCCGGCGTCACCTTGGTGACCGCAAACAGCGCATAGCGCTTGCCCACGGTGCCCGGCGCGGCAGGCAGCTCGACCTTGCCCACCGACGGCTTGCCGTCGGCCGGCTGCGGCGCGCTGAAGATCGCCTGGCTGGCCTGCGCGCTCGGCATCGGCACGTTGCGCGGCAGACCCGGCATCGGGTTGATCTGCAGCTTCTCCGCGCCGGCCAGGGCCTGCAGGGTCTCGCCCTTGCGCAAACGCTCCAGCAGTGCATCGGCCTTGGCAGCGGCCGCCTTGGCGGTGCGGTCGGCATGCACCGCGGCCACGACCTGCTCGTGCACCTTGGCCAGCGGCTGGATCTGTTCCGGCTGGTGCTGGGTCACGCGGATCAGCACGCTGTGGTTCGGCCCCAGGTTGATCGGGTCGCTGACCGTGCCGTCCTGCACCAGGGTGTCGGAGAACGCGGCGCGCAGCACCGCCGGCTGTGCGGCGATGCCACTGGCGGTGGCGCGCGAGAACGGCCCCAGCGTCTGCACCGGCAGTCCCACTTCCTTCGCCGCCGAAGCCAGCGCGGTCGGGTTCTTGTAGACCAGGTCCACCAGCTTGCCGCTCAGGTCGCTGAAGGCCTTCTCGCTGTCGGCCTTCAACTGCTCGCTGGCGAGCTGGTCGCGCACCTGCTCGAACGACTTGCCTTCGCCGCCCTTGACCTGACGCAGCTGGATCACGTGATAGCCGAATTCGCTCTTGATCGGGCCGACGATCTCGCCGGGCTTCATCGCGAACAGCGCGTCCTCGAACGGCTTCACCATCACGCCCTTCTCCACCCAGCCCAGATCGCCGCCGGCGTTCTTGGAACCAGGGTCATCGGAGTTGGCGCGGGCCAGCGCGGCGAAATCGGCGCCAGGCTGCTTGGCTTCGGCCGCCAGCTTGGCCGCCTTGGCCTCGGCCGCCTTCTGCGAGGCCGCGTCCTTGCCGGCGCTGATCAGGATGTGCGAAGCCAGCCGCTGATCGGGCTCGACGAAGCGCGCCTTCTCGTCGTCGTAGCGCTTGCGCAGCGTCGCCTCGTCGGCCGGCTTGACCGGCGGCAGGCTGGCCGCGTTGAGGTCGACGTACTCGATCGTCACGGTTTCCGGCTGCTTGAAGTCCGACTTGTGCGAGTCGTACCACTGCTGCACCTGCGCGTCGCTGACCGGCGCGGTGTCGGCCGGCATCTCCGGCAACAGCGCCATCTCCACGTCGCGGGTCTCGCCCAGCATCTTCAGCAGGCGCTCGGTTTCCGGCTTGGTGGCGAACGCCGATTCGGCGATGCCCGACGGAATCACCGACTGCTGCAGCGCGTCGCGCACCAGTTGCTGGAACATGGTCGGCGTACGCGGCGGCGTGCCCGAGGCCAGGGCCAGGCGGTAGCGCTCCGGATCGAACTTGCCGTCGTTCTGGAACGCAGGCATGGAGCTGATGTAATCGCGCACCGCGGCATCGCCGATGACCACGCCGGCGCGCTCGGCCGACAGCTTCGCCACCTGCTCGTCGATCAGCTGATCGAGCAGCTTGCGCTTGTTGTCGATGCTTTCGAACGCGCGCGGATCGAAGTTCTCGCCCTGCTGTTCGCGCGCCTGGATGCGCGCCTGCTCGAAGCGGGTACGGAACTGCTCCGTGCTCACTTCGTGGTGCTGCCACAGCAGCGACACCGGCCACCACGACGGCGCCGACGACCACCACGACGGCGGCGCCTGCACCTTGGCGACGTTGTTGGCACCGACGCCACCGAGGTAGCTGTTGTCGATGACGAACAGGAACGGAATCATCAACAGACCGATGATCGCGGTGGCGATCCAGCCCGAGGTCTTTTCGCGAAGTTTCTGCAGCATTGGGAACCGACGGCCTATTGGCGAGCCGCGCAGTTTAACCCGCTTCACGCCTTGCGGCAGAACCGGCGGCCCGGCAACCCGCGCCGCTCATGCGTCGAGGCGGCGAATCCGGAGCGCAGCGAGGACCAAAACCAGCGTACTGCGTAAAAAAAGAAACCCCCGATCGCTCGGGGGTTTCGCGTACAAATGGCGGAGTGGACGGGACTCGAACCCGCGACCTCCGGCGTGACAGGCCAGCATTCTAACCGACTGAACTACCACTCCGCGTTTGAACGGAGGCGGGCGCGAGGCCCGCTTTCCCGAAGCGGCCGGGCCGACGCTGGCGCGTGGCGGCCACTGCGAGAAACGAAACCCCCGATCGCTCGGGGGCTTCGGTACAACTGGCGGAGTGGACGGGACTCGAACCCGCGACCTCCGGCGTGACAGGCCAGCATTCTAACCGACTGAACTACCACTCCGCTTTTGAAACTTGTCGCTCGGTGCTCTGGTGGGTGCTGAGGGTTTCGAACCCCCGACCCTCTCCGTGTAAAGGAGACGCTCTACCGCTGAGCTAAGCACCCTAGCGAGTCGATTAGTTTACGGCATCCTTCAGCGCTTTACCAGCCTTGAACGTCGGATTCTTCGACGCCGCGATCTTGATGGAGTCGCCGGTCTTCGGGTTGCGGCCGGTGCGCTCGGCACGGTCGCGCACCTGGAAGGTGCCGAAGCCCACGAGCGTGACGCTGTCGCCCTTCTTCAGGGCCTTGGTCACTTCCGACACGAAGGCGTCGATGGCACGACCGGCTTCGGCCTTGGAGATGTCGGCGGCAGCGGCGATCGCGTCGTTCAGTTCGGCTTTATTCATTTCTTGATGACTCCATGTGCGGCAGAAGACCGCGGATTGAGGATCGGGTGTCGGCGTGGCCTGCCTCGCCTGGGCGAGACCCCGATGGATATGTTTTGCACTACCAAGCACGCCCGTTCGCGGTGCTCGCAAGCGCTGCATTTATACCAGCGGGCCCATACCCGCGCAAGCCGAAAAGCCAACAACGGCGCGGGTTTGAGCCGTTTGCGCGGGTGCGGTTCAGCGCACGTCAGTGCTTGACGCGCGGGTTGGAGGATGCTTTCTGCTTGCGCCGCGACGGTGCCTGTTCGGCGTCGGCGGCGGGCTTGGGCGCGAGCGGACGCTCCAGTGCCAGGTCCAGCACTTCGTCGATCCACTTCACCGGCACGATCTTCAGATCGCGGGTGACATTCTCCGGGATGTCGGCCAGATCCTTGCGATTCTCCTCGGGGATCAGCACGGTGCGGATGCCACCGCGCAATGCGGCCAGCAGCTTCTCCTTGAGCCCGCCGATCGCCGAGACGCGGCCACGCAGGGTGATCTCGCCGGTCATCGCCACCTCCGACTTGACCGGCACCTTGGTCAGCATCGACACCAGCGAGGTCACCATCGCGATGCCGGCGCTGGGGCCGTCCTTCGGCGTGGCGCCGTCCGGCACGTGCAGGTGCACGTCGTGCTTCTGCAGGAAGTCCGCCTCGATGCCGAGCCGCTCGGCGCGCGAACGCACCACCGACAATGCGGCCGACGCCGATTCCTTCATCACGTCGCCGAGCTGGCCGGTCAGGATCACCGCGCCCTTGCCCGGGACCAGGGTCGATTCGATCTGCAGCAGATCGCCGCCGACCTCGGTCCAGGCCAGGCCGGTCACCAGGCCGATCTCGTTCTGCTCCTCGGCACGGCCGAAGTCGTAGCGGCGCACGCCCAGGTACTTGTCCAGGTTCTTCGAGCCGACGCTGACGCGCGCCTTGTCCTTGCGCGCGGTGCCCTTCTTCGCTGCGGCCTTCTTCGCCGGGGCGGCCGGCTGCGGACCGGCCAGGGCGATCTCCTTGACCACCTTGCGGCAGATCTTGGCCACTTCGCGCTCGAGGTTGCGCACGCCGGATTCGCGCGTGTAGTAGCGCACGATGTCGCGGATCGCGTCGGCACCGATCTCCAGCTCGTCCTGCTTCAGGCCATTGGCCTTGAGCTGCTTGGGCACCAGGTAGCGTGCGGCGATGTTGAGCTTCTCGTCCTCGGTGTAGCCGGGGATGCGTATCACTTCCATGCGGTCCAGCAACGGGCCGGGGATGTTCAGCGAATTGGAGGTCGCCACGAACATCACTTCGGACAGGTCCAGGTCCACTTCCAGGTAGTGGTCGTTGAAGGCGTTGTTCTGCTCGGGGTCGAGCACTTCCAGCAGCGCCGAGGACGGATCGCCGCGGAAATCCATCGACATCTTGTCGATCTCGTCGAGCACGAACAGCGGGTTCTTGCTGCCGACCTTGTTGAGGTTCTGCACGATGCGACCGGGCATCGAACCGACGTAGGTCCGGCGATGGCCGCGGATCTCCGCCTCGTCGCGCACGCCGCCCAGCGACATGCGCACGAACTTGCGATTGGTCGCCTTGGCGATGGACTGGCCCAGCGAGGTCTTGCCCACGCCCGGCGGCCCGACCAGGCACAGGATCGGCCCCTTCATCTGCTTCACCCGCGACTGCACCGCGAGGTACTCGAGGATGCGGTCCTTGACCTTCTCCAGGCCGTAGTGATCGGCGTCGAGGGTTTCCTGCGCGACCTTCAGGTCCTTGCGCACCTTGCTGCGCTTCTTCCACGGCACGCCCAGCAGCCAGTCGAGGTAGTTGCGCACCACCGCGGCTTCGGCCGACATCGGCGACATCTGCTTGAGCTTGTTGAGTTCGGCCTTGGCCTTGGTCTCCACCGGCTTGGGCATGCCGGCCTCGGCGATCTTGCGCGCCAGCTCCTCCAGCTCGCCCGGCGCATCGTCGAGGTCGCCCAGTTCCTTCTGGATCGCCTTCATCTGCTCGTTGAGGTAGTACTCGCGCTGGCTCTTCTCCATCTGCGACTTGACCCGGCCGCGGATGCGCTTCTCCAGCTGCTGCACGTCGATCTCGCCATCGACCAGGCCGACCAGCATCTCCAGGCGCTCGCCCACTTCCAGGGTTTCCAGCAGGCGCTGCTTGTCGGCCAGGCGCACCCCGATGTGCGCGGCGATGGTATCGGCCAGGCGGCCGGGCTCGTCGATGCCGGACAGGGTCTGCAGCAGCTCCGGCGGCAGCTTGCGGTTGGTCTTGACGTACTGCTCGAACAGCGACATCAGCGAGCGCGCGATCGCCTCGACTTCGCGCTCCTCGCGCGATTCGGCGGCGTCGATCTCGCGGCCTTCGCCCTGCAGCGCGCCGTCGCGCTCGGCGACCTTGTCGACGCTGACCCGCGACAGGCCCTCGACCAGCACCTTGATGGTGCCGTCGGGCAGCTTCAGCAGTTGCAGCACCTGCGCCAGCGTGCCGACGTTGTACAGGTCGGCCGCCGCCGGGTCGTCGGTCTCGGCGGACTTCTGCGCGACCAGCAGGATGCGCTTGTCGGCCTCCATCGCGTGCTCGAGCGCGCGCATGGATTTGTCGCGACCGACGAACAGCGGGATGACCATGTGCGGGAAGACCACGACGTCGCGCAACGGCAGGACCGGCAGGTCGAGGACTTCGGATTGGGACTGGGCCATGAGGATTCCGATTTGGGAGGCGGGAACGCGATGCGGGCGGCCATAAAAACGCCGATGGCCCCGTTATGGGGCCATCGGCTGGACGATGCAAGGGGAGCGCAGAACCCCTTTATGTTTCAGCGACTTACCGGCAGGCACGGGGCGCGAGACGGGGCCGCCGCGCACCGCCCGCCCGGGTCACTCCGCGGAGGCGACCTTGGGCGCCGCCGGCGGGGTCTGGTAGATCAGGTACGGCTCGGACTTGTGCTCGATCACCGACTCGTCCACCACCACCTTGCTGACGTTTTCCTGCGACGGCAGCTCGTACATCGTGTCCAGCAGCACCGACTCGACGATGGTGCGCAGGCCGCGCGCGCCGGTCTTGCGCTTGAGCGCCTTCTTGGCGATGGCCAGCAGCGCGTCCTGGCGGAACTCCAGCTCCACGCCTTCCATCTCGAACAGCTTCTTGAACTGCTTGGTGATGGCGTTCTTCGGCTCGGTGAGGATCTTGATCAGCGCCGGCTCGTCCAGCTCCTCGAGCGTGGCGACCACCGGCAGGCGGCCGACGAACTCGGGGATCAGGCCGAACTTGATCAGGTCTTCCGGCTCGACGTCGGCCAGGATCTTGCCGACCTCGCGCTTGCGCTCGGAGCTCTTCACCTTGGCACCGAAGCCGATGCCGCCGGCGTCGTTGGAGCGCTGCTGGATCACCTTGTCCAGGCCAGCGAACGCGCCGCCGCAGATGAACAGGATGTTCTTGGTGTCCACCTGCAGGAATTCCTGCTGCGGATGCTTGCGCCCGCCCTGCGGCGGCACCGAGGCGACCGTGCCTTCGATCAGCTTCAGCAGCGCCTGCTGCACGCCTTCGCCGGACACGTCGCGGGTGATGGACGGGTTCTCGCTCTTGCGCGAGATCTTGTCGATCTCGTCGATGTAGACGATGCCCTGCTGCGCCTTGTCGACGTCGTAGTCGCACTTCTGCAGCAGCTTCTGAATGATGTTTTCCACGTCTTCGCCGACGTAGCCGGCTTCGGTCAGCGTGGTCGCATCGGCGATGGTGAACGGCACGTTGAGCAGGCGCGCCAGCGTCTCGGCCAGCAGCGTCTTGCCCGAGCCGGTCGGACCGACCAGCAGGATGTTGGACTTGGCCAGTTCGACCTCGTCGTTCTTCTGCCGGCTCTCGATGCGCTTGTAGTGGTTGTACACGGCCACGGCGAGCGTGCGCTTGGCGCGCTGCTGGCCGATCACGTACTGGTCGAGCACTTCCAGGATCTCGCGCGGCTTGGGCAGGCTGCTGCGTGCCGACTGCGCCTTCTCCTCGAGCTCCTCGCGGATGATGTCGTTGCACAACTCGACGCATTCGTCGCAGATGAACACGCTGGGCCCGGCGATCAGCTTACGGACCTCGTGTTGACTCTTGCCGCAGAACGAGCAGTACAGGATCTTGTTGCTGTCGCCGGAACGGCCTTGCCGGTCTTCGCTCATTGCTTCGCTTACCCAGTTACCCCACCCGATGAACGGGGGTTCGATTTCGAGAATAGCACAGGGCCGGGAGGACGCTAGCCCGACCCCGGCCCTGCGGAATACGCTGCGTTTTGCAGTACATGCAAGCCTTATGCCGGCTGGATGGACTCATCCGGACGACGCTCCAGGACCTGGTCGACGAGGCCGTAGGCCTGCGCGTCGACGGCGCTCTTGAAGTTGTCGCGCTCGGTGTCGCGGGCGATGGTTTCCAGCGACTGG
Source organism: Xanthomonas sp. SHU 166 (assembly GCF_000364685.1). Lineage (NCBI taxonomy): Bacteria > Pseudomonadati > Pseudomonadota > Gammaproteobacteria > Lysobacterales > Lysobacteraceae > Xanthomonas > Xanthomonas sp. SHU 166. The sequence goes on along the minus strand of NZ_AQOJ01000832.1, from coordinate 6,859 downwards.
CCGGTGTGCTTGGCCAGGATTTCGTTCAGCCGCGCGCGCAGCGTCAGGATCTCGCGGGCGTGGATGTCGATGTCGGTGGCCTGGCCCTGGAAGCCGCCCAGCGGCTGGTGGATCATCACTCGCGAGTTCGGCAGCGCATAGCGCTTGCCGGCCGCGCCCGACGCCAGCAGCAGCGCGCCCATCGAGGCGGCCTGGCCGACGCAGATGGTGCTCACGTCCGGCTTGATGTACTGCATGGTGTCGTAGATCGCCATGCCGGCGGTGACCACGCCGCCCGGCGAATTGATGTAGATGCTGATGTCCTTCTCGGGATTATCCGCTTCCAGGAACAGCAGCTGAGCCACGATCACATTGGCCATGTGGTCGTCGATCGGGCCGACCAGGAAGATCAGGCGCTCCTTCAGCAGGCGCGAATAGATGTCGTAGGCGCGCTCGCCGCGGCTGGTCTGTTCGACCACCATCGGAACCAGATTCAAGGCCTTGGTCACATTGTCCACGCGGTGATCTCCTGCTGCTCGGGGTCCGTCCCTGCACGGGGGTGTGCAGGGCTTCGCATCGTGTTGCGCCCCGCCGCCGCGGGGAGGTGAAACGGGATCCGCGTCGCGCAGGTCGGCTGCGCAACGCGGCGACGCGTCGTCTTATTGACGGATCGCGTCCTGGAACGACATCGCCTGCTCAGTGTGCTGGGCGCGCTCGGCGATCCAGTCGATCACCTGCTCTTCCATCACACGGCTCTGCAGTCCCCCCATCAATTGGGGATCGTTGCGGTACATCTCAATGACCTGCTCGGGCTCTTCGTAGGTCGAGGCGATCAGGCGCAGCGTCTCCGAGACCCGCTTCGGGTCCAGGCGCAGTTCGTTGCGGCGGGCGACCTCGCCGACCAGCAGGCCGACCAGCACGCGCTTGCGCGCGGCGTCCATGAAGCCCTGATGGGCGTCGTCCGGCACCTGGCCCGGGTCGCGGCCGGAACGGCGCATCTGCTCGACCTGCTGCGCCAGCATGGCGCGCGCTTCGTTCTCGACCAGGCGCGGCGGCATTTCGACCGAGGCGTAGGCGGCGATCAGCTGCTCGCCGACTTCGCGACGCAGGCGGTTCATCAGCGCGCCCTTGAGCTCGCGCTCGAGGTTGATGCGGATGTCCTTGCGGAACTGCTCGGCATCGCCGCTCTTCACGCCGAAGCTCTTGATGAACTCCTTGTCCACGTCCGGCAGCACCGGCGCGGCCACGTCGACCGCCTTCACATGGACCTGGACCTGCTTGCCAGCGAACTGCGGCACGCGCCAGTCGGCCGGGAAGTCGACGGTCAAGGTCTTCTCTTCGTCCTTGGACAGGCCGACCAGGCCCTGCTCGATCGCCGGGAACATGACGCCCGAGCCGATCACGCTGCTACCCTTCTCCACGCCTTCGGCCGGCAGGCGCTCGTCGCCGACCTTCGACCAGGTCTCCAGGGTCACCAGGTCGCCGTCCTGCGCCGGACGTGCGGCCGGCTGCCAGGTGCGGCGCTGCAGACGCAGGTTCTCGATCATCTGCTCGATGTCGGCGTCGGTGACCTCGGCGGTGTGGCGGATCACCTGCAGCTTGGACACGTCGATATCGCCGAAGTCCGGCACCACCTCGAAGGTGGCCACGAACTGCAGTTCGTTGTCGCCGGCACGGTCGATGCGCGGGTTGCCGGCCAGGCGCAGTTCGTGCTCGCGCACGGCCGAGTCGAAGGTCTCGCGCAGCAGGCCGTCCAGCGCCTCGGCGCGGATCTGCGGCCCGAAGCGCTGCTCGATCACCTTGGCCGGAATCTTGCCCGGACGGAAGCCCTTGATCCGCGCGGTGCGCGCGACTTCGCGCAGGCGGCCGCCGACATGGGTTTCCAGGCGATCCTCCGGCAGGGTGAAGGTCAGACGCCGTTCCAGGGTACCGGTGGTTTCGATCGAAGCTTGCATGTGGACTCCTGCCACCGGGAGCCCACGGCTCTCGGCACGATGTAGAAAAGTACGGGTTGGCGCGGGCACGGGACAGCCGCCGCAGCCGGATAGTTTCGCCTATTCCCGCGGCGCCTGCCAGCGCAGGGCCGGGAGGCCGCCGTGGCGACGCCGAACCCGCCATCGCCACAAGGGGCCATCGGGGGCTGGATGGTGCGAAAGAGGGGACTCGAACCCCTACGCCTTGCGGCACTGGTACCTAAAACCAGGGCGTCTACCAATTCCGCCACTTTCGCGCTGCGGCGCCGGAAGGCGCCTGCCGGCACATTGTTGCAGGCCGGCCGGCAAAGAAAAAGGCACCTGCCGGAGCAGGTGCCTTTCGTTTTGGTGGGCCGTCAAGGATTCGAACCTTGGACCTATTGATTAAGAGTCAACTGCTCTACCAACTGAGCTAACGGCCCTGAAACTGAGTCGCACATTCTATGTGCTTTTTTGCTTCGTTGCAACACCCCGCGAAGCACCGGGTCACGCGATCAATGGGGTGGCTGAGGGGACTCGAACCCCCGACATCTGGAATCACAATCCAGTACTCTAACCAACTGAGCTACAGCCACCATTGAAACCTTGCATCTCCTGCCCGGCACCATGTGGCGCGCCCGACAGGAATCGAACCTGTAACCGCCGGCTTAGAAGGCCGGTGCTCTATCCAGTTGAGCTACGGGCGCCCTGGCTGGATTGTCGCATTCCTTTCCGCCGTTGGACATCGGATTGGTCGGGGTAGAGGGATTCGAACCCCCGACATCCTGCTCCCAAAGCAGGCGCGCTACCAGACTGCGCTATACCCCGGCGGAACATCCCTCGCGGCCAAGGCCGGAAAGGTCGGCTATTGTGGGAAGCTTGCGGCCCGCTGTCAACGTCGCATGCACGCAACATTGCCTGCGCTATGCTCACGGCTTGCCATCGGCATCGGCCGAGAGCCATTTTGAAGGAGAAAACAGCATGCTTCGCAGCGGCAACCCCGCCCTGAAGGAATCCACCTTCCTCGATCTGCACAGCGGCAACGTGGTCTCGCCCGGCAATGGCACGGTCGTCGCGCGCGACAGCGGTGCGATGACCCTGAACGGCACCGCCAACAAGACCGGCGTGCTGTTGATGCTGACCGTGCTTACCGCCGTGTTCGCTTGGAGCCAGTCGCTTTCGGTCGACGCCGCGGGCAACGCGATCGTCGCCCCGGGTGTGGTCGGCTATGCGCTCGGCGGTGCCATCGGCGGCTTCGTCCTGGCCATGATCACGATCTTCAAGAAGGAATGGTCGCCCATCACCGCGCCGCTGTACGCGCTGGTGGAAGGCTTCTTCCTGGGCTCGATCTCGGCGGTCTACGAGCAGCGCTTCAACGGCATCGTGCTGCAGGCGGTGCTGCTGACCTTCGGCACCCTGTTCGCGATGCTGTTCGCCTACCGCAGCGGCATGATCAAGGCCACCGAGAACTTCAAGCTGGGCGTGGTCGCGGCGACCGGCGGCATCGCGTTGGTGTACCTGGCCACGATGGTGCTTGGCTTCTTCAACATCCAGATCCCCTACATCCACGCCTCCGGCACGGTCGGCATCCTGTTCAGCCTGTTCGTGGTGGTGGTGGCGGCACTGAACCTGGTGCTGGACTTCGACTTCATCGAGAGCGGCGTCGAACAGGGCGCGCCCAAGTACATGGAGTGGTACGGCGCGTTCGGCCTGATGGTCACGCTGGTGTGGCTGTATGTGGAGTTCCTGCGCCTGCTGTCGAAGCTGCAGTCGCGGAACTAAGCCGGGAGTCGGGAATCGGGATTGGGGAATCGCAAGAGCGGCTCCCCTTGATCGATGAGCGCGCTTTGCTTCAGACAAACTTCCGAGCAAAAGAAAGGGCGCCGTGGGCGCCCTTTCTTTTTTCTGCGATCTTCCGGACGCTCAGAGGCGGCTGGCGATGGCCTTGGCGAAGCCCATGGTGTTGCCGCTGCCGCCCAGGTCCGGGGTCAGCCCGTCCTTGGCTTCCAGGGTGGCGACGATGGCGTTGCGCAGGCGCTCGGCGTTCTGCGGCTGGCCGATATGGTCCAGCAGCTGCGCCGCGCCCAGCAGCAGCGCGCACGGGTTGGCCTTGCCCTGCCCGGCGATGTCCGGGGCCGAGCCGTGCACGGCTTCGAAGATCGCCGCGTCCACGCCGATGTTGGCGCCCGGCGCCAGGCCCAGGCCGCCGACCAGGCCGGCGCACAGGTCCGACAGGATGTCGCCGAACAGGTTGGTGGTGACGATGACGTCGAACTGCTCCGGGCGCATCACCAACTGCATGCAGGCGTTGTCGACGATCATTTCCTGGAACTCGATCTCCGGGTAGTTCGCCGCCACGTCGCGCGCCACCTTCAGGAACAGGCCCGAGGTGGACTTGATGATGTTGGCCTTGTGCACCGCGGTGACCTTCTTGCGGCCGGTCGCGCGGGCCAGGTCGAAGGCGTAGCGGACGATGCGCTCGGAGCCCTTGCGGGTCACCTTGGCCATCGACAGCGCGGTCTCGCCGTCGGCCGACACTTCCTGGCCTTCGCTCAGGTAGGCGCCTTCGGTGTTCTCGCGCACGGTGATCAGGTCCACGCCGGCGCCGAAGCGCGACTTGGTGTTGGGGAACGACTTGGCCGGACGCACGTTGGCGTACAGGTCGAACTGGCGGCGCATGGCCACGTTGATCGAGCTGAAGCCCTCGCCCACCGGCGTGGTCAGCGGGCTCTTCAGCGCCACCTTGTTCTTGCGGATCGACTCCAGCGTGGCGGCCGGCAGCAGGTCGCCGTGCTTCTCCAGCGCCACCAGGCCCGCATCGGCGTATTCGTAGGTGAGGCCGGCGTTCAGCGCGTCGAGCACGAACAGCGTGGCGTCCATGATCTCCGGGCCGATGCCATCGCCACGGATGACCGTGATTGTCTGCGTCATAGGGTTGCGGTTTCCGTACAAGAGGGGGGAGCGCCGCCCGGGAACCGGGGCTGCAGGCGCAAGGAGGTTTCAGCGGTAATTATGCCCGAAGCCGGTGAAGGCGCCCAAAACCGGACGGCCGCCGGCGCAGGCGCCGGTGGCCATCAGGGCAGCCCGAAGCGGCTCAGTCGTGCGCGTGCTGCGCCGGGGCGGCGGTCTCGCCGGCCTCCAGCGTGTCGAGGAAGTCCACGGCGCGGCGCAGGTGCGGGATCACGATGGAACCGCCGACCACCAGGCCCACCGAGAAGGTCTCGAAGAACTCCTCGCGACTGACCCCAGCCTCCTTGCACTGGGCCACGTGGTAGCTGATGCAGTCGTCGCAGCGCAGCACCAGCGAGGCGACCAGACCGAGCAGCTCCTTGGTCTTCACGTCCAGCGCGCCGGCCTGGTAGGTCTGGGTATCCAGCGCGAAGAAGCGCCGCACCACCTGGTTCGGCTCGGCCAGGATGCGCTGGTTCATGCGCTGCCGGAACTCGGTGAACGCGCGGACCCGGTCCTGCCCGGAGGCGCCACCCTCGCCCGTCGCAGCGCCGCTCATGCCTGCGCCTCGGGGGCGTGGCCGTCGAGCAGCGGCTCCAGCTTGCCGGCGCGGTGCAGCGCCATCATGTCGTCATAGCCGCCGACGTGGACGTCGCCGACGAAGATCTGCGGCACGCTGGTGCGCCGCGCCAGCGCGACCATCTTCTCGCGCTCGGCCGGGTCCAGGTCGATCCGCACTTCGTTCCAGCTGCGGCCCTTGCTCTTGAGGAAGTTCTTGGCCGCCACGCAGTACGGGCAGATCGCGGTGGAATAGAGGGTGATCGGCGGGCCGCCGGCGTGGCCGGTGTCGGCAGTTGGGTTGTCCACGGGAAACTCCGGGCGGTCTAGAAGGTCCAAGCCACTATGGTAGCGGCCGGGTGGATTTTCGAGGCCGCTGCCGCAACACTGCGAATCATCCCGGATTCACCGTCGTCCCGGCCGCCACCCGGCGTCCGCCTGCCCCCTGGAGCCTGTCTTGCGCCTGCTGCCGCTCGCCTTCGCGATCACCCTGGCCACCGCCTGCGCCGTGGCGCCGGCTCAGGAGAACAAGCTGCCGGACATCGGCTCCTCGGCCGGCGAACTGCTGACCCCGGCGCGCCAGGCCGAGTACGGCAAGATGATGCTGGCCGAGCTGCGCAGCTACGGCTACGTGCTTGAGGACCCGCTGATCGACGACTGGCTGCAGACCATGGGCACCCGCCTCGGCGCCAACAGCGACCAGCCGCAGCAGAAGTTCACCTTCTTCATGCTGCGCGACCGCCAGATCAACGCCTTCGCCACCCTCGGCGGCTACGTGGCGGTCAACGCCGGGTTGGTACTGACCGCCGAGCGCGAGGACGAGGTGGCCGCGGTGCTGTCGCACGAGATCGCCCACGTCACCCAGCAGCACGTGCTGCGCGGGGTCGAGCGGGCGCAGCGCGACCAGATCCCGATCCTGCTCGGCATGCTCGCCGCGGTGGTCGCGGCGCAGCAGGCCGGCGGGCGTTCCAGCGGCGACGCCACCCAGGCGGCGATCGCCAGCGGCCTGGGGCTGATGCAGCAGCGGCAGATCGACTACACCCGCTCCAACGAATCGGAGGCCGACCGCCTGGGTATCCGCACCCTGGCGCGCAGCGGCTACGACGTCGACGCGATGGCCGGCTTCTTCGAGCGCATGTCGCTGGCGATGCGCGGCAACCAGGGCGGCTACAGCACCCCCGATTTCCTGATGACCCACCCGGTCACCACCACCCGCATCAGCGAGGCCCGCGAGCGCGCCGAGCAGATGAAGAAGAACACCCTGACCCTGACCACCAGCGTGCCCGGCGGCACCCTCAAGGAGCGGGTCGATCCGAACGACGTGTCGCTGAGCCAGCCGCTGGGCGCGCCCAGCAACCCACTGCTGCCCGGCGGCCTGCAACTGCCGTTCGCCAACTACGCGCGCGGCCCCAGCGGCCAGT
>NZ_AQOJ01000831.1:0-6974 GCF_000364685.1 Xanthomonas sp. SHU 166 | reverse complement strand
GAATGGGCCCGCGAGCGGCTGCGGGTGTTCAGCGCCAACACCCCGGCCGATGCGATCCGCGAGTACGAAGGCCTGCGCCAGGGCAGCAAACAGGGCCTGAGCGATGCCCAGCGCTATGGCCTGGCGCTGGCCCGGCTGCGTGCCGGCGGCAGTGCGCAGGAGGTCGCGCAGACGCTGGAAAGCCTGCTGCAGGCGCACCCGGACAACTGGTGGCTGACCGTGGCGGTGGCCGAGGCCGAGGCCAAGGCCGGCCGCAACCAGGCCGCCGACCAGCGCTTCGAGGCGCTGGTCAAGCGAATGCCCAGCAACCGGGCGGTGGCGCTGAGCTATGCGACCGCCCTCAACGAACAGGGCGGCCGCCAGGCCGGCCAGCGCGCCCAGGCGGTGCTGCGGCCGCTGCTCGGGGCCGCCGCGGAGGATCCGGTGTTCCAGCGCACCTTCGCCCGTGCCTGCGAACTGGCCGGCGACGACACCCGGGCCGGCGAGGCGTATGCCGAGGCGGCGTACCTGAACGGGCATCCGGAGCAGGCCCTGATCCAGCTGAGCAACCTGAAGAAGCGCAGCGACCTGGACTACGTGGCGCGCGCGCGCATCGACGCCCGCATCGCCGCGATCACCCCGACGGTGCTGGAACTGCGCCGCCAGGGCGTGCAGGACCCGGACATGCAACGGCGCTGAAACGCGCCCGTGTCAGGCGTCACTCAAACGTAATAAAACCGTAGTCTACTGGCGACCTTCCTCCCCAGTTCCACGGTGCCGTTGTGCAGAAACGCATCCTGATCGTCGACGACGAGCCGGCCATCCGCGACATGGTCGCGTTCGCCCTGCGCAAGGGCGACTTCGAGCCGGTGCACGCCGGCGATGCCCGCGAAGCGCAGACCTCGATCGCCGACCGGGTCCCGGACCTGATCCTGCTGGACTGGATGCTGCCCGGCACCAGCGGCCTGGAACTGGCCCGGCGCTGGCGCAAGGATGCGATGACCCGCGAAGTGCCGATCATCATGCTCACCGCCCGCGGCGAGGAGAACGACCGCGTCGGCGGCCTGGAGGCCGGCGTCGACGACTACGTGGTCAAGCCGTTCTCCGCACGCGAGCTGCTGGCGCGGATTCGCGCGGTGATGCGCCGCACCCGCGAGGACGACGAGGACGGCAGCGTCTCGGTCGGCAGCCTGCGCATCGACGGCGCCGCGCACCGGGTGTTCGCCGGCGAGGCGCCGGTGCCGATCGGCCCGACCGAGTACCGCCTGCTGCACTTCTTCATGACCCATCCCGAGCGCGTCTACAGCCGCGCGCAGTTGCTCGATCACGTCTGGGGCGGCAGCGTCTACGTGGAAGAGCGCACCATCGACGTGCACATCCGCCGCCTGCGCAAGACGCTGGAGCCGTTCTCGGTGGAAAACATGGTGCAGACCGTCCGCGGTTCCGGCTATCGCTTCTCTGCGTCCATCTGACCGCCGCCTTCGCCTGCTATAACGGCGGACGGATCACGATCCTTTGCGACAGAGTGCGTTCCCGATGCCCCGCCACATCCGCTCCGCCTGGTTGAAGACCCTCGGCACGCTCGCCGGCCTGCTGTTGCTGGCGTTGCTGATCGGCTGGATCGGCGGCCATGTGTGGATGGCGCTGACCCTGATGTCGCTGGGGGTGATGGGCTGGCACTACTGGCGGCTGCGGCGGGTGCTGCGGCGGCTGACCGCGCGCCAGCGCTGGGAGCCGCCGGCCGGCACCGGCGTGTGGAACGAACTGGACCGGCTGCTGTACCGCAGCCAGGCGGAAATGCGCGTGCGCAAGCGGCGCCTGCTGGACATGCTGCGCGCCTACCGCGCCGCCGCCGCGGCCCTGCCCGACGCGGTGGTGGTGGTGGACCGCAACAGCCAGCGCATCCAATGGTTCAACGAAGCAGCCGGCACCCTGCTCGGCCTGCGCCACCCCGGCGACCTCGGCGCGCCGGTGGTGGAGCGGCTGCAGCCGATGCCGCTGGCGCACTGGCTCAGCGGCGGCCGCAACGCCGAGCCGATGCTGGACATGCCCTCCCCGGTCGACGACCGCCTGCGCCTGAACCTGCGCCTGATTCCCTATTCCGACGACCACTGGCTGCTGGTCGCGCGCGACGTCAGCAAGCTGCTGCAACTGGAGCAGGTGCGCCGCGATTTCGTCGCCAACGTCTCGCACGAGTTGCGCACGCCGCTAACCGTGGTCCACGGCTACCTGGACATGCTCGACCCGGAGGACTTCCCGGATTCGGGGCCGATGATCGCCGAGATGCGCAAGCAGTCGCAACGCATGACCCAACTGGTCGAGGATCTGCTGACCCTGTCGCGGCTGGAATCGCAGGAACACGCCAACGAGGAGTCGATCGCGATGGCGCCGATGCTGGCCACGCTGCGCCGCGAGGCCGAGGCGCACAGCCAGGGCCGGCACCGCATCGAGGTCCACGACGAAGCCGATTGCGACCTGGTCGGCTCCAACAAGGAACTGCACAGCGCCTTCTCCAACCTGGTCACCAACGCAGTGCGCTACACCGCGGCCGGCGGCACCATCCGCATCACCTTCGCCCGCGAGGGCGATGGCGCGGTGCTGGCGGTGCGCGACAGCGGCTACGGCATTCCCGCGCATCACCTGCCGCGGATCACCGAGCGCTTCTACCGCGTCTCCAGCAGCCGCTCGCGCGAGAGCGGCGGCACCGGCCTGGGCCTGTCGATCGTCAAGCACGTCCTCGGCCTGCACCAGGCGCGGCTGGAGATCGAGAGCGAAGTCGGCAAGGGCAGCACCTTCTCCTGCCACTTCGGCGCCGGGCGCGTGCATCCGCGGCACGACCATGCCACCCTGACCTCCGCCTAACGAGAGACACCATGCCCCGCCGCGCCCCTGCCCTGCCGCCCACGCCGCCCCCGGACATTCCCAGCGACCCGCTGCGCGACCCCGCGCTGTACATCAACCGCGAGCTGTCGCAACTGGACTTCAACTTCCGGGTGCTGGCGCAGGCGCAGGATCCGCAGGTGCCGTTGCTGGAGCGGCTGCGTTTCCTGTGCATCTCCTGCACCAACCTCGACGAGTTCTTCGAGATCCGCGCCGCCACCGTGCGCCACGCGCAGGAATTCGGACTGCCGCCGGCACCGGACGGGATGAGCCCCAACGCCATCCTCACCTCGATCCACGACCGCGCCGCGCAACTGGTCGACCAGCAGTACCGCTGCTGGAACGAGGTGCTGCGCCCGGCGCTGAAGGACGCCGGCATCGGCGTGCTCGGCCGGCATTCCTGGAACGCGCGGCAGAAGCGCTGGCTGCGCGCCTACTTCCGCAACGAGATCATGCCGGTGCTGTCGCCGCTGGGCCTGGACCCGGCGCATCCGTTCCCGAAGATCCTCAACAAGTCGCTGAACATCGTGGTGGTGCTCAAGGGCACCGACGCGTTCGGCCGCGTCGGCCACCTGGCGATCGTGCGCGCGCCGCGCTCGCTGCCGCGCATCATCCAGTTGCCGGAAAGCCTGGCCGAGGGCGGCCAGAGCTTCGTGTTCCTGTCCTCGGTGCTGTCCACCTTCGTCGACGAGCTGTTCCCGGGCATGGAGGTGATGGGCTCCTACCAGTTCCGCGTCACCCGCAACTCGGAACTGGTGGTGGACGAGGAGGAAGTGGAGAACCTGGCGCTGGCGCTGCGCGACGAACTGGTCAACCGCGGCTACCGGCCGGCGGTGCGGCTGGAGATCGCCGAGGACTGCCCGAAGTCGATCGTGCGCACCCTGCTGCAGAACTTCGAACTGCCGGAAAACGCGGTCTACCGGATCAACGGCCCGGTCAACCTGAGCCGGGTCAACCAGGTCTACGACCTGGTGCAGCGCCCAGACCTGAAGTATCCGGCGATGAATCCGCGCACCCTGCGCGACAGCGAAGGCATCTTCGAGATCGCCGCCGCCGGCGACGTGCTGCTGCACCACCCGTTCGACGCCTTCACCGCGGTACTGGACCTGATCAAGCAGGCCGCGATCGACCCCAACGTGCTGGCGATCAAGCAGACCCTGTACCGCACCGGCAAGGACTCGGCGATCGTCGATGCGCTGGTGCTGGCCGCGCGCAACGGCAAGGACGTCACCGTGGTGGTGGAACTGCGCGCGCGCTTCGACGAAGAGGCCAACCTGGGCCTGGCCGACCGCCTGCAGGAAGCCGGCGTGCAGGTGGTGTACGGCGTGGTCGGCTACAAGACCCACGCCAAGATGCTGCTGATCGTGCGCCGCGAGGGCCGCAAGCTGCGCCGCTACGTGCACCTGGGCACCGGCAACTACCACAGCGGCACCGCGCGCGCCTACACCGACCTGAGCCTGATCACCGCCGACGTGGACATCGGCAACGACGTGCACCTGCTGTTCCAGCAGTTGTCCGGGCTGGCGCCGAAGATCCGCCTCAAGCGCCTGCTGCAATCGCCCTTCACCCTGCACCCGGGCGTGCTGCACCGGATCGAGCGCGAGACCAAGCTGGCGCATGCCGGCCGCCCGGGCCGCATCATCGCCAAGATGAACGCGCTCAACGAGCCGCAGGTGATCCGCGCGCTGTACGCGGCCTCGCAGGCAGGCGTGAAGATCGACCTGATCGTGCGCGGCGCCTGCACCCTGCGCCCCGGCGTGCCGGGCGTGTCCGACAACATCCGGGTGCGCTCGATCGTCGGCCGCTTCCTCGAGCACAGCCGGGTCTACTGGTTCGGCAACGACGGCGCGCCGGAGCTGTTCTGCGCCAGCGCCGACTGGCTGGAACGCAACCTGCTGCGGCGCGTGGAGACCGGCTTCCCGATCCTGGATCCGGACCTGGTCAAGCGCATCCACCGCGAGGTGCTGCAGAACTACCTGGCCGACAATCTCAACGCCTGGGAACTGGACGCCGACGGCAACTACCGCAAGCTGGCCCCGGGCCAGGACCAGCCGCCGCATTCGGCGCAGCTGGCCCTGCTCGACGGGCTCTGAGCACACCGCGGCGCAGCGCCAACGGCGCGCGCCGCGCATCGGCTACCATTCCGCCATGCCTGCCACCTCCCCCACTCATCCGCCGCTGCGCGACGGCGACCTGCTGGCCGCCATCGACCTGGGTTCCAACAGCTTCCACATGGTCATCGCCCGCTATCAGCTCGGGCAGTTGCGGGTGGTGGACCGCCTGCGCGAGACCGTGCGCATGGCCGACGGCCTGGACAACAAGGGCGGGCTGTCCGCCGAGGCGCGACAGCGCGCGCTGGAATGCCTGGCGCGCTTCGGCCAGCGCCTCCGCGACCTGCCCTCGCTGCGGGTGCGCGCGCTGGCGACCAACACCGTGCGCCAGCTGCGCTCGCCGCAGACCTTCCTGATTCCCGGCGAAACCGCGCTCGGCCATCCGATCGAAGTGGTCAGCGGCCGCGAGGAAGCGCGCCTGATCTACCTGGGCGTGGCCCATGCGCAGCCGCCCAAGCCGGACGAACGCCGCCTGGTGATCGACATCGGCGGCGGCTCCACCGAGTTCATCATCGGCAGCGGCTTCCAGACCCTGGAACGCGAGAGCCTGCAGGCCGGCTGCATCGCCAGCACGCGGCGCTTCTTCCCGGGCGGCAAGCTGTCCAAGAAGAAGTGGAAGGACGCGCTGACCGAGATCGGCGCCGAGTTCCAGCAGTTCGCCGGGCAGTACCGTGCGCTGGGCTGGCACGAGGCGCTGGGCTCGTCCGGCACACACAAGGCGATCGGCGAGATCTGCGCGGCGATGAAGCTGACCAAGGGCGCGATCACCGCCGAGGCGCTGCCGCAGTTGCGCGACCGCCTGCTGCTGGCCAAGCGCATCGAGGACATCGACCTGCCCGGCCTGTCCGCCGACCGCCGCCCGATCATCGCCGGCGGCGTGCTGGTGCTGGAGGCGGCATTCCAGGCCCTGGGCCTGCAACGGCTGATGGTGAGCAAGGCGGCCATGCGCGAAGGCATCCTCTACGACATGCTCGGCCGCGGCGGCGAGAACGATCCGCGCGAAACCGCGATCGCCGCACTGACCCAGCGCTACGGCATCGACGAAGCGCAGGCCGCGCGCGTGGAGCACACCGCGATGGCGCTGTTCGAGCAGGTCGCCGGCGACTGGGCGCTGGATGCCGACGACGCGCGCATGCTCGGCTGGGCCGCGCGCCTGCACGAACTCGGCCAGGCCATCGCGCACAGCCAGTACCACGTGCACGGCGCCTACGTGCTGGAGCACTCGGACATCGCCGGCTTCTCGCGGCAGGAGCAGCAGGTGTTGGCCACGCTGGTGCGCACGCACCGCCGCAACGTGTCCAAGACCGCGTTCGACGCGCTGCCCGACCGCCTGTTGCTCAGCGCCAAGCGCAAGGCCGCGCTGCTGCGCCTGGCGGTGCTGCTGCACCGCGCGCACGAGGCCGACCCGATCCCGGCGCTGGAACTGAAGGCCGACGGCGCCAACCTGCACCTGATCCTGTCGCAGCCATGGATCGAGTCGCGGCCGTTGCAGCGTGCCGACCTGATCGGCGAGGTCGAGGGCATGGCCGGGTTGGGGATCAATTTCCGTCCATTTGTCGCTTGAAAGCCGGGACTCGGGACTCGGGATTCGGGATTCGGGATTCGGGATTCGGGATTCGGGACGGCAGCATGCTGTCCGCGGTCAAATCGTGGTCAAGCGATTTGATGAGAAAAGTGCCGGTTTTTGAAAGAAAACCCGCCCCTCGTGAAGCCGCGACACCGCGGCTTTTTTGTGGGAGGGGCTTCAGCCCCGACGCCTTACCGATACCGCGTCGGGGCTGAAGCCCTTCCCACAGAAAAGCGGCACAACGACGCACTTGCGAAAACCCCCGAATCCCCAATCCCGAATCCCGAATCCCCGCTTTTGGCGTCATCGTTCCTACATGCGCTGGACATGTTCGCTTCACTGCATTGCGCGAGGCTTTGTTAAACCGGAGCCCCCGCATGCGCTACGCGATCGTCACCGAGACGTATCCCCCTGAGGTCAACGGCGTCGCGCTGACC
>NZ_AQOJ01000830.1:0-2699 GCF_000364685.1 Xanthomonas sp. SHU 166 | reverse complement strand
CCCCCGGCCATACCGTCGACGTGGTGCGTCCGCGCCAGGCCGGCGACGCCGACCCGGCGGATCTGCGGCTGGTGCGCGGTGCGGCGCTGCCGCGCTACCCCGGACTGAAATTCGGCCTGCCCGCGCCGCGGCGCCTGACCAAGCTGTGGCAGGCGGCGCCGCCGGATGCGGTGTACATCGCCACCGAGGGCCCGCTGGGCTGGTCGGCGCTGCGCAGCGCGCGGCGCCTGGGCATTCCGATCGCCACCGGCTTCCACACCCGCTTCGACGAGTACCTGCCGCAGTACGGCGCGGCCTGGCTGCAGTCGACCGCGCTGCGCTGGATGCGGCGCTTCCACAACCAGGCCCAGGCGACCCTGGTCCCGACCCGCGAACTGCGCGACTTCCTCGCCACCCAGGGTTTCGAGCGGGTGCGCCTGCTGGCGCGCGCGGTGGACAGCAAGCAGTTCGAGCCGCAGCGCCGCGATCCGCAGTTGCGCGCGCAGTGGGGCCTGCAGGACGACGACTGCGCGGTGCTCTACGTGGGCCGCATCGCCTCGGAGAAGAACCTGCCACTGGCGGTGCGCGCGTTCCGCCAGTTGCAGCAGCAGCGTCCGCGGGCGCGCTTCGTCTGGGTCGGCGACGGTCCGCTGCGCGAGCGTCTGGCGCAGGAGAATCCCGACTTCATTTTCTGCGGCATCCAGCGCGGCGACGCGCTGGCGCGGCATTTCGCCAGCGGCGACCTGTTCCTGTTCCCCAGCCGCAGCGAGACCTTCGGCAACGTGACCCTGGAAGCGATGGCCAGTGGCGTCGCCACCGTCGCCTTCGACTACGGCGCGGCACGCGAATACCTGCGCGACGGCATCAATGGTGCGGCGGTGGCCGACGACGAGGCCTTCATCGCCGCCGCGCTGCGCCTGGGCAGCGACGACGCGCTGCGCCAGCGTCTCGGCGAGGCGGCCTGCGCGTCGATGCAGCAACTGCGCCCGGAGCGCGTGGTGGCCGATTTCGATGCCCTGCTCAACCAACTGGCGGACACCCGGAGGACGCATGTCGACGCGGCTTGAGATCCTGCGCGGGCACGAGACCCGCTGGTGCCGGCGCGCCAACCACTGGTGCCGGCGGCGTTCGGTGCGGCGCTTCTTTTCGGCGATCAGCCGGCTCGGCGACGGCGTGTTCTGGTACGCGCTGATGACCCTGCTGGTGCTGTGCGACGGCATGGACGGCGTGTTCGCCTCCGCGCACATGGCCGCCACCGGCGTGGTCGCGCTGAGCCTGTACAAGGGTCTGAAGCGCTGGACCCGCCGCCCGCGTCCATACGCCGCCGATATGCGCATCCGCGCCTGGGTGGCGCCGCTGGACGAGTTCAGCTTCCCCTCCGGCCACACCCTGCACGCGGTGTCCTTCGGCATCGTCGCCCTGGCCTACTACCCCTGGCTGGCGCCGCTGCTGGTGCCCTTCATCGTCTGCGTGGCGCTGTCGCGGGTGGTCCTGGGCCTGCACTACCCCAGCGACGTGCTCGCCGCCACCGGCATCGGCACGTTGTTGGCGGGCGTGTCGTTGTGGTTGGTATGAGGCTGGGAATGGGGAGTCGGGAATAGGGAATAGGAACGGCGAGGGCTTTTGCCATTCCCGATTCCCGTTTCTCCATTCCCGGCGGTACTACAATGGGCGAATGACCACGCTGTTCATCTCCGACCTGCATCTGGACCCGGCACGGCCGGCGATCACCGCGCTGTTTCTCGACTTCCTGCGCGGGGAAGCGCGCCAGGCCGAGGCGTTGTACATCCTCGGCGACCTGTTCGAGGCCTGGATCGGCGACGACACGCCGTCCGAGGCGGCCGATGCGGTGGCGGTGGAGCTGCACGCGCTGCACGAGGCCGGGGTGCCGGTGTTCTTCATGCACGGCAACCGCGACTTCCTGCTCGGCGCCGACTACGCGCGACGCGCCGGCCTGCGCCTGCTGCCCGATCCCTGCGTGATCGATCTGTACGGCGAGCCGACCCTGCTGCTGCACGGCGACCTGCTGTGCACCGACGACACCGCCTACCAGGCGTTCCGCGCGCAGACCCGCGACCCGGCCTTCCAGCAGCAGTTCCTGGCGCAGCCGCTGGCCGCGCGCATCGCCTACGCGCAGCAGGCGCGCGCCGCCAGCCAGGCGCGCCAGGCCGAGTTGAAACAGGACGACAGCGCGCAGTTCGAGACCGTCACCGACGTGGCCCCGGCCGAAGTCGCCGCCACCTTCGCCCGCTACGGCGTGGCGCGGATGATCCATGGCCACACCCACCGGCCGGCGGTGCATGCGCTGGACGTGGAGGGCCGCGCCTGCACCCGCATCGTGCTCGGCGACTGGTACGAACAGGGTTCGGTGCTGCGCGTGGACGCGCGGGGCTGCCAACTGCAACAACTCTAGCGCCAGCGTCCGGCGCGGCCGCGGGCAGCCCGCCGATGCGCACCCGGCACTTCGCGGCAAGGCATTTCCCTGCGACCGCGGCGCGGCTGCAGGACGGCGCCGAATAGCGCTTCGGCCCCAGATTCCGCAGGGCCGCCGATGACGACGTCCCAGCGCACCGGGTCGTCTCCGCCCACCTCATGGCAGTCCGCAATCAGGCCTGACAATCCGGGCCGCGACGTCGACACCGCCCACATCCAGGCCACCGTCCTCCACCCGCGTTTCCTGGCCGCGCAGCGCCGCGACCACGCGCGCGGCGTGGTGCGAA
>NZ_AQOJ01000829.1:0-2311 GCF_000364685.1 Xanthomonas sp. SHU 166 | reverse complement strand
GTCGCATGCGCTTGAACATCGTCGATCCCAGGAAGTCGGTCGGCACCGGCCGCGCCGGTACCGCTTCCCAGCATAGCCGAAGCGGGCGCCGCCGCGCCCGCTCCGGCCATCTTCGCCGCGCGTGGCGCAGGCACGCGGCCTGCGCCACGCGCGCGCCGGCTCAACGGAACCCGGCCACCGTCGCCTTGGTGTTGACCAGCACGCGCTGGTTGTCGGCGGTGCTGGCATTGCCCATCGGCACGCCGTTGTAGGACACGTTCGGGTTGGACCAGTAGTTCAGCCGCGGGCAGCTGCTGGTGCAGTTGTAGGCCATGATCGTGCGCCAGCTGTTGCCGTAGCGATAGCCGTGGCCATAGGCGTACGGCGAGGTGCTGGAGTCGGTGGCCACGTCGTGGCGCGCGCTCTGCAGATGGCCGATCTCGTGGGCGAAGCTGTAGTAGCCGGTGGCGCAATCCCAGTACACCGCCGCGAACGCGGTGGCGGCGGTGGAACCGATGCCCGAGGCGAGACCGCAATAGGCGGAGTTGTCGATGATCAGCACGCCGACGTCGGCCGCGGTGTTGTTGCGCGAGGTATGGATGCTGTCCATGTAGCCGTCGCTGGTGCCGCGGAAGCGGGTCAGGTCGGTGTTGAAGTCGCCGGACTCGGTGTAGTTGGTGGTCTCGTAGCCGGCCAGCTGCATGGTGATGCCGACGTTGCTGTTGGTGTAGCCCTGGTTGGACTCGGCCACCGCCAACTGCACCAGCGACTGCATGTTGCCGCCGTAGCTGGTCACCGCCTTGTTGGTCGCCACCACCAGCACACGGATGGTCGCGGGCGAACCCGACGAGGCACCGGCGGCGGTCACGCGTTCGTCGATCACCGACTGCGGCATCTGCACCGTCGGCAGCAGCGCGTAGTCGGCCGGATGCTCGGCCGGCATGCGGCGTTCGTCGACCTCCACCAGCACATGGCCGCCACCGGCGATCGGACGCAGGTGGAACAGGGTGCCGTTGCTGCGGATGCTGCCGGTGATGGTGTCGCCGCTGCGCACCAGGATCGCCGAGTTCAGCGGATCCAGGCCGGACAGCGCGCGGGTCCGCGCCACCGCGGCATTGCCGAGATTGCCGTACCAGATGCTGTTGCCGCCTTCCAATTGCTCGGTCTTCAACTGCGTGGCGGTGATGCGCTGGCCCAGCAGGTCCAGCTCGAGTTGCTTCTGTCCGGCGGTGACCGCGGCGGCGTTCACGCCGACCCGCTGCACCGCGCCGGTGGCGGGATTGGCCAGCAGGCGGCTCAGCGCCGGCTCGCCGGCGATGGACTTGGAGACGTACTGGCTGCTCTGGAACAGGGGCGTTCCGGCTGCGGAGGCGGAACCGGCGACACACAGGGCAAGCATCGCGGTAAGGCTGCACATCGACTTCATGTCGGACTCCTGGGTGGTGAGTAGGGACGAACGTCGCCCCGCGCGCGGCCGGAGACGGGGGAGGCCGCGCGGGGGAGTTCGATTAGCCGCTCAGCCACCGTTCAGCGCAAGCAACAAATGCAGCGGGGTCTCCGCTCGGAGATAGGCGTCACAGAACGCACGCAAGGGCGTTCATGCCGCACCTGCGCGTTGACACGACCCGGGCGCCACGCCGCAGGAGGACGCCGCCTCAGCCGGCCTGCTGCTGCAGGGCCAGCAATTCGTCCTCGTCGAATCCCGCCAGCAGGCGCGCCTGCAGGTTGAACGGGCCGTGCAGGTAGCCGCCGGCGTACTCGCGCAGCAGCGCCGCGAAGCGCGCGCGCGGCTCGATCCCGGCCTGTGCGCAGTACCAGCGGTACCAGCGCGAGCCGGCGGCCACGTGCGCCACTTCCTCGCGCAGGATGATGTCCAGGATGTCGGCGGTGGCGTCGTCGCCGAGCGCGCGCAGCTTGGCGATCATGCCCGGGGTCACGTCCAGGCCGCGCGCCTCCAGCACGCGCGGCACCAGCGCCATCCGCGCCAGGCCGTCGTGCGCGGTCTTCTCGCACATCTCCCACAGGCCGTTGTGCGCGGCGAAATCGCCGTAGGCATGGCCCAGCGCGCGCAGGCGGTCGCGCAGCAACACGAAATGGCGCGATTCGTCGTCCGCCACCGCCACCCAGTCGGCGTAGAACGCCGGCGGCAGGCCGCGGAAGCGGTAGACCGCGTCCCAGGCCAGGTCGATGGCGTTGAGTTCGATGTGGGCGATGGCGTGGATGAACGCCGCACGGCCCTCGGCACTGCCGAGGCCGCGCCGCGGCAGCTCGCGCGGATGCACCAGCAGCGGTCGCGGGGGCCGCCCCGGCATACGGATCGGCTCGGGCGCCA
>NZ_AQOJ01000828.1:0-944 GCF_000364685.1 Xanthomonas sp. SHU 166 | reverse complement strand
GCAGCAACTGGTCCAGCAGCAGGCGCGCACTGCCCAGCGCCGTCGTCACGCCCAGGCCCTCGTGGCCGGCCGCGACCCACACGTCGCGCCGCTCCGGCACCGCGCCCAGGTACGGGCGCCCGTCCGGCGTGGCCGGACGCAGGCCGGTCCACACCCGGATCGCCTGCAGTTGCCGCAGGCCCGGCAGGAACGCGAAGGCGCGCTCCAGCATCCGCTGCAGCATCGGCATCGACACCGCGCGGTCGGTCGCATCGAATTCGCGCGAGGAGCCGATCAGGAGTTGCCCGGTCGGCCGCGGCTGCACGTTGAACGCCACGCTGCTGCCGTCGCTGCCGTGCGCGCTGTCGGCATAGCCCAGTTCCAGCAATTGATGGGCGACGAAACCCGGGTAGCGGTCGGTGATCACCAGTTGCCCCTTGCGGGCACGCATCGGCAGTTCCGGCAACAGCTCCGGCACGGCGCAGCCGGTGGCGACCAGCACCGGGCCATGCAGCGCGCTGCCGTCGTCCAGACGCACGCCGGCATCGGTCAGCGCGGTGGCGCGACGCCCGGCGTACAGCTGCGCACCGGCGGCGCAGGCACGCTCGACCAGGTAGCGCGCCATCCGCGGCGGATACACCACCGCCTCGGCGGCCACGCGCATGCCGCCGGCCAGGCCCGGCACCAGCGCCGGCTCCAGTTGGTACAAGCGCTGCGCATCGAGCGCCTCGGCGTGAACGCCGGCCGCGGCCAGGCGCTGGATCTTGGCCGGAATCGCCTCCAGTTCGCGTGCCTCGCGCGCCACCCACAGCGTGCCGCAGCGGCTGAACTCGGCCTCCGGCAGCGGCGCGAATTCTTCCCACAGACGCAGCGAGTACGCCGACAGCGCCAGTTCCGCCGGATCGTCGTCCATCGCCACCAAATGCCCCATCGCCGCGGCGGTGGAACCGCCGCCGATGCTGCCC
>NZ_AQOJ01000827.1:0-2431 GCF_000364685.1 Xanthomonas sp. SHU 166 | reverse complement strand
CGGCCGCCGCCGCATCGGCGCAGGCCGCGCCGACGATGCCGGCGCCGACGACGATCAGGTCGAAACCGCTCATGCGGCGCCGATGCCCCAGGCGAACGGATCCTGCGGATCGATCGACAACTGCGCGCGCGCAGTGATGTAGGCCTGCCCGGTGATGCGCGGCAGTACCCCGCGCGCACCGGCCGTGTAGCTGCCCTCGAACACGCTGCCGAGGATGCCCTGCTGCCGCCACACCTGGCCCGGCGCCAGCTTACCGTCGGCGGCCAGGCACGCCAGCTTGGCGCTGGTGCCGGTGCCGCAGGGCGACCGGTCGTAGGCCAGGCCCGGGCACAGCACGAAGTTGCGCGCATCGGCGCTGGCGTCCGGCGCCGGCCCGTTGATCTCGATGTGGTCGATCTCGCCACCGTCGGCGCCGCGGATGCCGGCCGCCTCCAGTGCCAGCCGCACCGCCTCGGTGTAGGCGGTCAGCGCGCGCTGGTGGCGCAGTTCCAGCGCGCACGGGGTCTGTTCGGTGATGAAGAACCAGTTGCCGCCCCAGGCGACGTCGCCGCGCACGCGCCCGTACTCGGGCACCTGCACTTCGACGCCGGTGGCGTGGCGGTAGCTCTCGACGTTGTCGACCGAGACGCGGCCGTCGGCGTGCAGTTCCACGCCGACCGTGCCTACCGGCGTCTCGATGCGGTGCGTGCCCGCGCTCAGCCGGCCCAGCTCGGCCAGCGTGCGCACCAGGCCGATGGTGCCGTGGCCGCACATGCCCAGGTAGCCGACGTTGTTGAAGAAGATCACCGCCGCGCAGGCATCGGCGGCCACCGGCGGCAGCAGCAGCGCGCCGACCATGGTGTCCGAGCCGCGCGGCTCGCAGGCGATGGCGCTGCGCCAGGCGTCGAAGCGCGTGCGGAACAGCTCCCGGCGTTCGGCCAGGGAACCGGTTCCCAGATCGGGGAAGCCGGAGACGACGACACGGGTCGGTTCGCCGGCGCTGTGCGAGTCGATGACATCGAGTGTATGCATGGGGCCATGCTCACATTCGGCACCGTCGCCGGCTAGCAGCGTTTGCCTGTCGCCAATGCGGAAGTTCGCACAACCCGGCGACGCCCGCCGGTGCCGACTTAGGCTAGCATCGACATTCGGGGGACGCGCGGCGGCGCGCCCGCACCGCCGCCCACTTCCGCAGGTGAACGCCATGGACACTCTGATTTCGGCACTGGAACTGCAGACGCTGTTCGACGCCCTGCCGGACGTGGTGTTCTTCGTGAAGGACCGCGACGGCCGCTACACCCACGTCAACCTGACCCTGGTGCGGCGGCTGGGCAAGAAATACCGCGCCGACCTGATCGGCAAGTCGGCGGCGGACGTGTTCCCGCTGCCGCTGGGCGGCAGCTACCTGATGCAGGACCGGCGCGTGCTGTGCGGCGAGGTGATCGAGAACCAGCTCGAAGTGCACTTGTTCCCGAACCGCACCCCCGGCTGGTGCCTGACCTTCAAGCGCCCGCTGTGCGAGGGCGAGGAGGTGATCGGCGTGGTCGGCATCTCCCGCGACCTGGGCCAGCCGGACAGCCGCCATTCCGCCTACGAGCGCATCAGCCGCGCCATGGAACACATGCAGGCGCACTACGGCGACAACCTGCGCGTGCAGACCCTGGCCGACCTGGCCGAGCTGTCGGTGGCGCAACTGGAGCGGCACTTCCGCCGCGTGTTCCAGCTGACCCCGCAGCAACTGCTGACCAAGATGCGCATCGAAGCGGCGATGCGCCTGCTGCACGGCGACGACAGCATCGCCAGCATCGGCCAGCTGTGCGGCTTCGCCGACCAGAGCGCCTTCGCCCGCCAGTTCAAGGCCACCGTGGGCATGACCCCGCGCGACTACCGGTCGATGAAGGGCAAGCTGTGAAGAGCTGGGAATGGGGAATGGGGAATCGGGATTGGTTTTTTGGCTGAATGCGGGCGTTGGGATCGCGACGCTGTTGAGGCTGTCGCAGGAGCAGTTTCGACTCCCCACGAACACCCGCGCCCACAGTGACAAGCCCCTCTCCCTCCGGGAGAGGGGTTGGGGTGAGGGTGCGGCGGAGCCATTACGTCGAAAAACCATGGCAATTCCGCAACTGCACCCCGCGACTGTGCTTCAGTGGGCACCCGCCTGTCGCGGCTGATCCCGCAAAGGGCCAGGAACCGCGCCTGGCGCGACACACGCAGTCGCGACGCCCGAAGCCCACCTTGCCAACCATCCCGGCCCGCCCCGCTGCACCGGCCGCTCAGGTCGCAAGTGGTAGCATTCTTCGTTTCCGGTCCACGCGTCATCCATGGTCAGCCTATTCCGCCGCAACAAGCCCCAGGACAACGCCGGCGAGAGCCGCACGCAGCGCTACAGCATCGAGGAACTGGCCGCCGCCTTCCCCAAGCCGGCAAGCGCCGAACCCGCTGCGCCTGCGCC
>NZ_AQOJ01000826.1:0-1118 GCF_000364685.1 Xanthomonas sp. SHU 166 | reverse complement strand
CCGCCGCTGCCTCGTCGCAGCGGCCGCGCCCGCCGCCCCACGGGCGGGCGCCCGGCGACGCCAGCACCGCACCGCCAGGCATGGCCGCGGCGACACCAACGCACCTATTGGACCTACGACATGAACACTCAGCCCAACGAGCACATCGTGAAGAGCTACGACGAAGAACAGCATCGCCTCGCCGCCGAGATCGTGCGCATGGGCGAAACCGCGGTGGCGCAGTTGGAAGCGGCGCTGGACGTGGTCGAACGCCGCGACGACAACGCCGCGCTGCGCATCGTCGTCAACGACGAAGCGATCGACGCGCTCGAGCACTCCATCAGCCACGACGTCATGCGCCTGGCGCTGCGCGGACCGATGGCGCGCGACCTGCGCGAGATCCTGGCCGGCCTGCGCATTCCCGCCGACGTCGAACGCATCGGCGACTACGCCGCCAACGTCGCCAAGCGCTCGATCGCGCTGAACATGTCCCCGCCGATGCCGCAGACCCTGGGCCTGCGCCAGCTCGGCAAGCTCGCCGCCGAACAGGTGCGCGCGGCGCTGGCCGCCTACCAGAACAACGACGCCGACGCCGCGCTGCTGGTGCGCCAGGGCGACGCGCAGCTCGATGCGCAGTACACCGCGCTGTTCCGCGAGCTGCTGACCTACATGATGGAAGACCCGCGCAACATCACCCCGTGCACGCATCTGCTGTTCATGGCCAAGAACCTGGAGCGGATCGGCGACCACGCCACCAACATCGCCGAGAACGTGTGGTTCCTGGTGCACGGCGACGAGCCGCTGCCGCCGCGCGACAAGCGCGACGAGACCAGCTCCACCAGCGGCATCTGATCCCCGGCGTGCGGACCGGCCATGCGCCGTTCCGCCGCCGCTGGCGTCCCCGGGCTCCGTGCGCAACGGAGCCTTTTTTGTCGCCACGCACCGCCGCATGCAGCGCGGTGCGGCAGCGGGTAGGCTTGGCGCACTGCCGGACACCCCGACCGGCACCCGTCCATCGCCAGGAGCCTGCGCATGTCCACGTCGTCCCGTCCGTCCTCTGCCCTCGCCGGTGCGGTCCTGCTTGGCGGGATCGGCCTGTCCGCCTCCGCGCTGGCGATGACCGACCTCGCCCAGGGCTA
>NZ_AQOJ01000825.1:0-2331 GCF_000364685.1 Xanthomonas sp. SHU 166 | reverse complement strand
TGTCCAGATACAAGGAGCGGCTTCAGCCGCGACGCCTGAAACCCACCCAGGCAACCGAACACACTACCGCGGCGAAGAAAACACCGCACGCCGAACCGCGCGCCTCGCCATTGTGGGAGGGGCTTCAGCCCCGACGCGACATCGTCTGAAGATGCGGGTGCGGAAGCCATGCTGTGCTCCTGCGCGATCGGCCGCGGTGCGCGCTCGGTAAAGCATCGCGGCTGAAGCCGCTCCTACGCCCGCACAGGCGCACACGCGCACCGCGCGCCGCTCCAACCAATCCCCACCCACTCCCCGCCCCTCACACCCATCCATAGCGGATCAGGTGGAAGAACACCGGCGCCGCAAAACACACCGAATCCAGTCGGTCGAGCACGCCGCCGTGGCCTTCGATCATGTGGCCCCAGTCCTTGATGCCGCGGTCGCGCTTGATCGCCGACATCACCAGGCCGCCGAAGAAGCCCATCAGATTCGCCACCAGCGCCAGCGCGAATGCCTGCAGCGGCGAGAACGGGGTGATCCACCACAACGCCGCGCCGAGCAGGCTGGCCGAAAGGATGCCTCCGACGAAGCCTTCCACGGTCTTGGACGGCGATAGCTTCGGCGCGATCAGGTGCCGGCCCAGCAGCTTGCCCCATACGTACTGCAGCACGTCCGAGGACTGCACCACGATCACCAGGAACGCGAACAGCAGCAGGTTGCGGTCCTCGTAGCCGGGGATGCGCAGGTTCAGCAGCGCCGGCACGTGCGAGATGCAGAACACGCAGATCATCAGCCCCCACTGCACCTTGGCGGTACGTTCCAGGTAGCGCGTGGTGTCGCCGCCGATGGTCGCCAGGATCGGCAGCACCAGGAACGCGTAGACCGGGATCAGCAGCGTGTACAGGCCGTACCAGTCGCTCCACACCAGCCAGTACTGCCACGGCAGCACCACGTAGAACGCGGCCAGCAGCGCGTAGTAGTCGCCGCGCCGGGTCGGAGTGAGGGTGATGAACTCGCGCAGCGCGAACAGCGACACCAGCGCGAACAGCACGATCACGCCCAGCCGGCCGAAGGCGAACGCCAGCGCCACCACCCCGGCCATCACCCACCACGCGCGGATCCGCGCCACCAGGTTGTCCAGCACCGCGCTGGGCCGTCCGCGTGCGCGCCAGCGCAGGGTCTCGGCGATCAGCGTGGCCACCACCAGCACCGTGGCGATGCCCAGGAACAGCCACACCGTCTGTTGCCGCAGCGAGGATTGCTGCAGGTGTTCGCTCAGCGCGATCGGATTCATCGGGCTGCCTCCGCCTGCTCCGGCGCCAAGGCCAGCAAGGCCGCACGCGCGCGATCGAGGAAGGCCTGCTTGTCCTCGCCGGCGCCCAGCCGCAGCGGTTCGCCGAAGGTGGTGGTGCACAGCAGCGGCAGCGGCAGCCACATGCCCTTGGGCATCACCCGCTTGAGGTTGTCGATCCACACCGGCACGAACTCCAGTTCCGGACGCTGCCGCGCCAGGTGATAGAGCCCGCTCTTGAACGGCAGCAGGCCGTCCTCGGTGTTGCGCGTGCCTTCCGGAAACAGGATCAACGAGCCGCCGGCGTCGACCGCCTCGCACAGGCAGGCGATCGGATCGCGCTGGCGCTGCTGCGGGTCGCGCTCGATCAGCACGCCATTGAACACCGCGTGGATCAGATAGCGGCGCAGCGCATCGCGCTGCCAGTAGTCGGCCGCCGCCACCGGCCGCACCTCACGCCGCAGCGCCGCCGGCAGCGACGACCAGATCAGCACGAAATCGCCGTGGCTGGCGTGGTTGCCGTAGTACACGCGGCGTTCGCTGGACGGCATGCAGCCGCGCCACAACGCGCGTGCACCGGTGAGCAGGCGGATCGCGGCACTGCAGCCGCGGGCGATCAGGCGTTCGATCATTTCCACTCCAGTTCGCGCACGATGGCGCGCACGCGGATCACGATGGTCAGGGCGGCGGCGGCGATCAGCAGCGCCAGCGCCACGGCAAGGATCGTGCGGGCCAGTACCGCGTGTTGCACCAGCAGCGCGGCCGCCGCCAGCAACGCGGCCAGCGACAGCCAATGCATGCGTTGCGCGCGCGCCATCGGCCCCTGCAGCGGTTCGCGCACCGCGCAGGCCAGGCCGAGCATGCGCACATAGGCGGTGCCTACGCACAGCAGGGCGGCGGCCCAGCCCAGTTCCGCGCCGATGCCCAGCACCGGCTGCAGGCCGTAGCCCACGCCCAGGCACACCGCCACGTCCGACAAGCGGTCCGGCGCCTCGTTGTACACCGCGCCGGCGCGGCCGATCATCTGCGCCTGCTGCGCCATCAAGCCGTCCAGGCGG
>NZ_AQOJ01000824.1:0-1651 GCF_000364685.1 Xanthomonas sp. SHU 166 | reverse complement strand
GCGCACCGCCACCAGCCGCTGCTGCCGCCACACGTGCCGCCCGCGGCGCTGCCGCCGGTGGCCGACGCCGCGGCGCCCGCCCCCGACTCCGTCGCTTCCCAGGAGACCCCGTGATGGCCGGCTTCGCCACCCTCACCTCGCGCAGCGTGGTGCTGCGCCAGACCAACATCGACACCGACCAGATCATCCCGGCGCGGTTCCTGTCCACCACCGAACGCGCCGGCCTCGGCCGCCACGCCTTCAACGACTGGCGCTGGCAGGCCGACGGCACGCCGAACCCGGAGTTCGCCTTCAACCAGGCGCACAACGCCGGCCGCCAGATCCTGCTGGCCGGGCGCAACTTCGGCTGCGGCTCCTCGCGCGAGCATGCGCCGTGGGCACTGACCGACCTGGGCCTGCGCGCCATCGTCAGCAGCGAGATCGCCGACATCTTCCGCAACAACAGCCTCAAGAACGGCCTGCTGCCGATCGTGCTGGCCGAGGACGACGTGCAGACGCTGATGCAACGCCCGGACGACGAACTGACCGTGGACGTGGCCGCGCGCGAGCTGCGCACGCCCGACGGCCGCGTCTACGCCTTCCCGCTCGATGCGTTCTCGCAGACCTGCCTGCTCGAAGGCGTGGACGAGATGGGTTACCTGTTGCTGCGCCAACCCGACATCGAACGCTACGAGGCCACCCATGCACGCTGACATCGTCGTCCTGCCCGGCGACGGCATCGGTCCGGAAGTCGCCGCCGCCGCGGTCGCGGTGCTGCGCGCCGTCGCCGCACGCCACGGCCACGACTTCCAGTTCCACGAACACGACATCGGCGGCATCGCCATCGACCGCCACGGCGAGCCGCTGCCGGCGGCGACGCTGACCGCCTGCCAGGGCGCCGACGCGGTGCTGCTGGGCGCGGTCGGCGGACCGAAGTGGTCCGACCCCAACGCCAAGGTGCGCCCCGAACAGGGCCTGCTGGCGATCCGCCGCGGCCTGGGCCTGTTCGCCAACCTGCGCCCGGTCAAGCCGCACAAGGCGGCGCTGGACGCCTCGCCGATCAAGCCGCACCTGCTGCAGGGCGTGGACATCGTGGTGGTGCGCGAACTGACCGGCGGCATCTACTTCGGCGACAAGACCCGCAGCGCCAGCGACGCCAGCGACCTGTGCCGCTACACCGTCGCGGAAATCGAACGGGTGTTGCGCAGCGCGTTCCGCCTGGCCCGGCAGCGCCGCAACCACGTGGTCTCGGTGGACAAGGCCAACGTGCTGGAAACCTCGCGGCTGTGGCGCGACGTCGCCGCACGCATCGGCCGCGAGGAATTCCCGGACGTGCGCCTGGAACACCAGTTGGTCGATTCGATGGCCATGCATCTGCTGGCCAAGCCACGCGAGTACGACGTGATCGTCACCGAGAACATGTTCGGCGACATCCTCACCGACGAAGCCTCGATGCTGGCCGGATCGCTGGGGCTGCTGCCCTCGGCCTCGCTGGGCGACGGCCGCATCGGCCTGTACGAGCCGATCCACGGGTCGGCGCCGGACATCGCCGGCAAGGGCATCGCCAACCCCTACGCGACCATCCTCAGCGCGGCGCTGCTGCTGCGCCACTCGCTGGGCCTGGAAGCCGAGGCGGCGGCGATCGAGCAGGCGGTGGATGCCGCGCTCGACG
>NZ_AQOJ01000823.1:0-3254 GCF_000364685.1 Xanthomonas sp. SHU 166 | reverse complement strand
ACCGCCCTGCCGCGGGCGGGCGCCGTGTCGCGACGGGCCAGGCGGCATCGGCGTCTGCGGCGCTGCACGACGGCCGCGCGCAAGCGCGTGCGGTGCGCTCGCGCGTGTGCCGGCGTTCAGTCGGCGGCGGCTTCCTCGCGCAGTTGTTCGGCGCGTTCGGGGGTCAGGTAATCGGTGATCAGCCGCCGCATCAGGTACAGCAACGGGATCAGCAGCACCGCCAGCAGCATCTTGCAGATGTAGTTCAGCGTGCTCACCGCCAGGAACAGCTGCATCGACCAGTGCTGCGGGCCGAGCACGAAGGCGATGTAGATCACCACGAAGCTGTCGATCAGCTGCGAGACTGCGGTGGAGCCGGTGGCGCGCAGCCACACGTGCTTCTCGCCGGTCACGTTGCGGATGCGGTGGAACACCGCCACGTCGATCAGCTGGCCGGCCATGAATGCGACCAGCGAGCCGGCGATGGTCCACATGCCCTGGCCGAACACCGCGGCGAACGCGGCCTGGTAGTCGGGCACGCCCTGGTGTTGCGCCGCGGTGACCCAGAAGCCGGCTGGGGCCAGCGCGATCGCGGCGAACGCGAACAGGAAGCCGTAGCCGATCAGCGCCACCGCCAGCCAGGAGATGAAGCGCACGCCGCGGCGGCCGAAGAACTCGTTGATGGTGTCGGTGAGGATGAACACCAGCGGCCACAGCAGGGTGCCGGCGGTGAAGTTCATCGAGCCCGTCTGCCCGAACAGGTTCCAGTTCAGCGGCGCGATGCCCAGGGTGTCTTCCAGGGCGAAAATCTTGACCCCGATGAACTCGGCCAGCGCGGCGTTGACGCAGAAGAACGCCGCCAGGGCGATGAACAGCCGGACCGCGCGATCGTCGAGCGTGCCGCGGCGCATCGGCGTCAGCGGTCCACGGTGCGGGTGAAGGGCACGCTCTCCGGCGACACCGCGCCGCCGGAGATGATGAAGCTCATGGCCTGGTCCACGCTCCAGTCGGTGGGCGTGAGCAACTCGACCGGCACGATCTCCAGGTAGCCGGAGGTCGGGTTGGGCGTGGTCGGCACGTACACCGCGGCCAGCTCGCGGCCGGTGCCGTGTTCCTTGATCACCCGCGTCACCAGGCCCACCGACTTCATGTCCCGGTGCGGGAAGTCGATCAGCACTACGCGCTGGGTGCTGCCGGGCTGGGTCTGCAGGATGTCCACCAGCTTGCGCACGCTGTCGTAGACCACGCTGGCCAGCGGGATGCGGCGCATCACGGCCTCGAACCAGCGCAGCAGGCGCTGGCCGATCATGCGCCGGCTGAGGATGCCGACCAGCAGGATCACCGCCAGGGTGGCGATCAGGGCGATGATGTTCTGCACCCATTGCGCGGTGGCCCAGCCCAGCTCGCGCGGGAACGAGGCGGCGATGCGCACCGACAGCGGCACCACCCAGGGGCTGCTGATGCCCGAGAGCAGCACGAACACGAACTTGACCACCACCCAGGTCAGCCAGATCGGCAACAGGGTCAGCAGGCCGGTGAAGAACAGCCGTTGCAGGGACGGGCGGGGGGCGGGAGCGGAGAGATCGGGCGACATCCGCATAGTGTAGCGGCGCGTGATGGCCGTTGGTGCGGCGCCGCATGGTCTCGCGGCGCGGCCGTGCAGCTGCGATTGGGCCGGGGCCCGCCCTTGCCGCTCGCCTCGCGGCGCCGCGCACGCTGACGGTGCGGTCGGTATCGCATGCGATGTGTGTCGGCCTGCGCGGAGGCGGCGCCGGCCTTGGCGAACCCGCCGGTGGCAGGCGCGCTAACGCGGCGGCTTGCGCTTGACGTACAGCTGCTTGCGCGTCCGCGCCACCACCTCGCCCTGGGCGTCGACGACGTCGGTCTCGAACCAGCGCAGATGCTTGTCGCCGCCGGCGGTGGCCGCGCGCAGTTCGTCCAGCAGGGCCTGGTTCAGGTCGAACCGCGCGCTGACCGTGCCGCGCCCCGGGCGCACGAACTCGATGCTGCCGGCCTTGTCCCAGACGTAGTAGTCGCGCCCAAGGTTCTGCATGGTCAGCAGCATCCAGAACGGATCGGTCATGGCGAACAGGCTGCCGCCGAAATGGGTGCCCACGTAGTTGCGGTTCCACGGACGCATGCGCAGTTCGACGCGGGCGTGGCGGTAGTCCGCGCTCAGTTCGGTCACGTGGATGCCGGCGCACAGGAACGGCGGCCACAGGTTCAGGCCCAGGCGGAACAGCGATGGCTTCATTGCGCGGCAGTGGGTGGATCGGAGTGCGGCAGGTTACCAGACGCATGCGTATGGTGTGCTGGTGTCGCGTCGCTGAGCGCGTAGCCGTCGCGTCCGTCGCGCTTGACCCGGTACAGCGCCGCGTCGGCGGATTCGAAGAACGCGCGCTCCGACGTGAGCGCTGTCGCGGTGGCGCTGTGCACGCCCAGGCTGGCGGTGATGGCGACGCTGCCGTTCGGCGCGCGCAGCGACAGCCCGCGGATCTCCTCGACCAGCGCCGCGGCGATGCGGCTGGCATCGGCGGCATCGGTGGCGGGCAGGATCATGGCGAACTCGTCGCCGCCAAAGCGCGCGGCGACCTCGCGCGGATGTCGCGCATGCCGCGCCACCGCGGCGGCCACCAGCTTCAGCGCGCGGTCGCCGGTGCGATGGCCCAGGGTGTCGTTGTAGCGCTTGAAATGATCCACATCGACGATGATCAGCGTCAGCGGCCGGCCGCTGCGCCGTGCCTCGTCCAGCGCCTGGGCGAACGCCTGTTCGAAGCCGTGGCGGTTCACCAGCCCGGTCAGGGCGTCGCGATGCGCCTGGCGGCGCCAGCGTGCCGCGTGCAGGCACAACTGACCGGCGGCGACGATGGCCAGGGCGAGCAGGGCCGCCCCTGGCGCGAACCAGCGGCTGCCGAGAAGCAGCCACAGCAGGCTGCCGCCGGCGACCACCGCCATGCTCGCCAGCGGCACCAGCCAGCGCCGTCGGCGCCCACCGGCGCACTGCGTGCCCAGGCAGGCCAGCAGCACCAGCAGCGTGGACCCGGCCACCTGGGCAGTGCGCGACGACGGCAGGATCGGGTCGCCGCGCAACAGCATCGCCGCGACGTTGGCCTGGTATTCGGGCGCGCTCATCCAGCGCGCATCGGACATCGGCGTCATCACCCGCTGCCCCAGACCGGTGGCGGTGACGCCGACGATCGCCAGGCGTCCGCGCAGCGACTGCGGCGGAATCCGGCCCTGCACGACGTCGACGTAGGACACCTGCGCGAACGCTG
>NZ_AQOJ01000822.1:0-1501 GCF_000364685.1 Xanthomonas sp. SHU 166 | reverse complement strand
ACGCGCTGCCGGCCGGCTCGCCGGCCGATGTGCCGCGCTGGAACACCAGCCCGCAGGTGATCGCGGTCGGCAGCGCCGGCCTCGGCGGCCAGCGCATCGACGTGGCCGCCGGCTGCACCGTGCTCGGCGTCAGCGGCCCGCTGGACTACAGCTTCCGCCGCTACACCATCTACCCGGAAACCGCGCCCACCGTGCAGTGCGACGGCGCCGACCAGCCCAAGGCCGCCCCCGCGCCGCAGGCCGACGACGTCAACATCGCCACCTACAACATGGAGCGCTTCTTCGACGACCAGAACGATCCGGCGATCGGCGAACCGGTGCTGACCGCGGCCGCCTACCAGGCGCGCCTCAACAAGGCCTCGCTGGCGATCCGCAACTACCTCAACACCCCCGACATCCTCGGCACGGTGGAGATCGAGAACCTGAGCGTGCTGCAGACCCTGGCCGACCGCGTCAACCGCGACGCGGTGGCCGCCGGCCAGCCCGATCCGCAGTACGTGGCCTACCTGCAGGAAGGCAACGACGTGGGCGGCATCGACGTCGGCTTCCTGGTCAAGACCGCGCAGGTCGGCGCCGGCATCGCCCGCGTCGAGGTGGTCTCGGTGAGCCAGGAAGGCAAGGCCGCCACCTGGACCGAGCCCAGCGGCACCGTCAGCCTGCTCAACGACCGCCCGCCGCTGCTGCTGAAGGCGGTGGTGCATTTCGCCGACGGCCGTGCGCTGCCGCTGACCGTGGTCGAGGTGCACCAGCGTTCGCTCAACGGCGCCGAGACCGACGACGCCAGCGGCCAGCGCATCCGCGCCAAGCGCCAGGCGCAGGCGGTGTTCCTGGCCAACCTGCTGCAGGCGCGCCAGACCGCCGATCCGACCGAGCAGTTGCTGGTGATGGGCGACTTCAACGCCTTCGAGTTCAACGACGGCTACGTCGATGCGATGGGCACCATCACCGGCCTGCCGGCGCCCGACGCGCAGACCGTGGTCGGCGGCGACGGCGCCACCCTGGTCGATCCGGCGCTGTACAACCTGACCCTGCTGTCGACGCCGGACCAGAGCTACTCCTACGCCTACGACGGCAACGTGCAATCGCTGGACCACATCCTGGCCAACCGCGCGCTGATGCGCTCGGCGCAGATCGCCGGTCTCAGCGAAGCCCATGCGCGGCTCAACGCCGACTTCCCGGCCGTGGCCCGCAACGACGCCAACTCGCCGGCGCGGCTGTCCGACCACGACCCGGCGGTGGTGCTGATCAAGCTCAAGCCGCTGGAGCGTGCCGACCTGAGCCTGCGCGTGAGCGCCGCCAACGCGTCGGTCTATGCCGGCGACACCATCCGCTACAGCGTGGAACTGGCCAACGCCGGTCCGGACGCGGCGCGTGCGGCGGCAGTCGCCTTCGCCCTGGACGCGGCGGTGGCCCCGAGCGTGACCGCCGCCCCGGGCTGGGACTGCGCCGCGCCGGAGGTGGCTGCGCAGACCGTGGTCACCTGCAGCACCGCGCAGTTCGC
>NZ_AQOJ01000821.1:0-2603 GCF_000364685.1 Xanthomonas sp. SHU 166 | reverse complement strand
CGGCGCCACGGTGGCGGTGCAGGCGCGTCCGGCCGGCGACCTGGCGGTGTCGATCGACGGCCCGGCCACCCTGCCGTTCTTCGCCTTCTTCGCCGACTACCGCATCGACGTGCGCAACCACGGCAATGCGCCGGTGCAGGGCGCCAGCCTGGAGATCGACGGCAGCACCCTGTCGGCGCTCACCGCGCTGGTGCCGCCGCGCGGCTGGCAGTGCGTGCGGCAGAACCACGGCCTGCGCAGCGCGCGCTTCCACTGCCGCAGCGGCGCCGACCTGGCGCCGGGCACCAGCGCCGCGTTCCGCCTGAGCCTGGCGACACGGCCGCTGCCGGCCGACCGCCAGATCGTGATCGGCGCCAGCGCCGGCTCGACCTCGGCCGATGCCGACCCGAGCGACAACAGCGCGCGCTTGAGCACCCGCGTGGAGGGGCTGCGCCTGTTCGGCCGCTGATCGCGGCAAGCGGTGCAGACGAAAGGGCGTGGCCGCAAGGCCACGCCCTTTTTGCTTGGGGCAACGCCACCAGGCGCCGATCACGTGCTGCCGAAAGCGCTATCGCCCAGGAGCGGCGTCAGCCGCGATGGGGGATTCCCGGTAACGCCCGTCGCGGCTGAAGCCGCTGTTACGAGGCGACGTCCATGCGGCTTGAGGGTGCGTAGCGGGCGATGCGCGATGCCCTTGCGCTGCTGCTGCACGTGTGCGCCTTCTGTCCCTGTCCGACACTCTCGCCTCCAGCGCGCACCGCACCGCTGGCATGTACCACCGCCACCGGTGGACACCCACGCGCACATGAACGGCATGCATCGCAGTGCAACATCGGCGATACCCAACGCCATCAATCGGCAACGCGGCACGACCACGCTTTTCTTGTGCGATACGGCATCGCCGCGTGCTGCGGTGCACGACGGCTTTTGTGCACGGCTTCCTTAACATGCCGACTCATATCATTTGAAACTTGTTGTCGAGAGCGCCATCGCCATGAGCATCGCCGCCCAGTTCGAAATTGAGTTCCTGCAGTACCTCGACGCGGGCGGCCAGCCGGTCCGCGACGCGCTTCCGGCCGATTCGGCCAACCCGCAGACGCTGCTGGCGCTGTTCAAGCAGATGCTCTACGTGCGCACCTTCGACAGCAAGGCGGTGGCCCTGCAGCGCACCGGCAAGCTGGGCACCTACGCCTCCTGCCTGGGCCACGAGGCCACCCATGTCGGCATCGGCGCGTCGATGCGCCGCGGCGACGTGCTGGCGCCCAGCTACCGCGAGTACGGCGCGATGTTCATGCGCGGCGTGCGGCCGCGCGAAGTGCTGCTGTACTGGGGCGGCGACGAGCGCGGCAACGACTTCCAGCGCGATTCCGACGCCGCCCGCGACTTCCCGATCTGCGTGCCGATCTCCACCCAGTGCCTGCACGCCGCCGGCGCCGCGCTGGCGTTCAAGCTGCGCGGCGAGCAGCAGGTGGCGGTGGCCACCTGCGGCGACGGCGGCTCGTCCAAGACCGACTTCTACGCCGCGCTCAACTCCGCCGGCGCCTACCAGTTGCCGTTGATCCTGTGCGTGATCAACAACGGCTGGGCGATCTCGGTGCCGCGCAACGCGCAGACCGGCGCGCAGACGCTGGCGCAGAAGGGCCTGGCCGGCGGCCTGCACTGCCTGCAGGTGGACGGCAACGACCTGATCGCCGTGCTCGAAGCGATGCGCCAGGCGCGCGAGCGCGCGCTGGCCGGCCAGGGCGGCACAGTGATCGAGTTCATGACCTACCGCCTGTCCGACCACACCACCGCCGACGACGCGCGCCGCTACCGCGACGATGCCGAGGTCAAGCAGGCCTGGGAACGCGAGCCGCTGCTGCGCCTGCGCACCTGGCTGAGCGCGCAGGGCCTGTGGAGCGAGGAAGAGGAAGCGGCGTGGAAGCAGGAATGCGCGCGCCTGGCCGACATCGAACTCAACGCCTACCTGGAAACCCCGGTGCAGCCGGTGGAAGCCATGTTCGACTACCTGTACGCCGACCCGCCGCCGGACCTGCTCGCGCAGCGCGCCGAGGCCATCGCCCTGGAGCAGCGCCATGGATGAGTTGAGCCCCCGCCTCGCCGATCACACGGCCGCGCCTGCGGCCGGCACCGCCCACAGCGCCGCCACCGCGCGCGGAGACAGCCCGATGACCAGCACGCCCATTACCCTGATCGAAGCGGTGACCCAGGCGCTGGCCTGGGAACTGCAGCACGACCCGTCGGTGCTGGTGCTGGGCGAGGACGTGGGCGTCAACGGCGGCGTGTTCCGCGCCACCGCCGGCCTGCAGCAGCGCTTCGGCGCGCAGCGCGTGCTCGACACCCCGCTGGACGAGACCACCATCGCCGGGCTCAGCGTCGGCCTCGCCGCGCAGGGCATGAAGCCGGTGGCCGAGGCGCAGTTCGACGGCTTCGTCTATCCGATGGTCGATCACCTGATCTGCCACGCCGCGCGCCTGCGTACCCGTACGCGTGGCCGCCTGCACTGCCCGATGGTGCTGCGCGTGCCGTGGGGCGGCGGCATCCGCGCGCCGGAGCACCACAGCGAAGCCAACGAATCCATCTTCACCAACGTGCCGGGCCTGCGCGTGGTGCTGCCGTCCTCG
>NZ_AQOJ01000820.1:0-4595 GCF_000364685.1 Xanthomonas sp. SHU 166 | reverse complement strand
GGGGGGGAGCCGGATCCGGTGATCTACATGGAACCCAAGCGCATCTACCGGCAGTACAAGGAAGTGGTCGCCGACGATGGCGAGGCGCTGCCGCTGGACGTGTGCTTCGTGCTGCGCGACGGCACCGACGTGACCCTGGTCGCCTGGGGCGCGCAGGTCAAGGAAGCGCTGGAGGCCGCCGACCGCCTCGCCGCCGACGGCATCAGCGCCGAAGTGATCGACGTGGCCACGCTGCGCCCGCTGGACTTCGACACCATCGCCGAATCGGTGGCGCGCACCGGCCGCTGCGTGATCGTGCAGGAGGCTCCGCGCAGCGCCGGCTTCGGCGCCGAGATCGCCGCGCGCCTGGCCGAGCAGTCGATGTACGACCTGGTCGCGCCGGTGCAGCGCGTGACCGGCTACGACACCCACATCCCGCTGTTCCGGCTGGAAATGAAGTACCTGCCGAGCACCGACAAGATCGTCGCCGCGGCCAAGCGGGCGATGGCCGCGGGTTGATATGCAGGCACGTTTGATCAGCGATTACCGCGCCGCCTATCCGCATCCGATCCGCATCGCCGCCGGCGAGCGGGTCGCGCTGGGCGTGCGCGACGAAGAGTGGCCGGCGTTCGTCTGGATCACCGGCACCGCCGGCAGCGCCGGCTGGGCGCCGCTGGCCTGGCTGCAGCCGACCGGCGACGGCCATGCCGTGGCGATGCGCGACTACGACGCGCGCGAACTCGATGCCGCGCAGGGCGACACCGTCGTCCTGCATCACGAATACGGCGACTGGTGGTGGGCCGAGCGCGCCGACGGCACGCAGGGCTGGCTGCCGGCACGCGACCTGGAACTGCTGGAAGAGACCACATGAGCCAAACCAAGAATTTCAATCTGCCCGACCTGGGCGAAGGCCTGCCCGACGCCACCATCGTCGAGTGGTTCGTCAAGGAAGGCGACACCATTCGGCTGGACGAGCCGCTGGTGTCGATGGAAACCGCCAAGGCGGTGGTCGAAGTGCCCTCGCCGGTCTCCGGCAAGGTGCTGAAGCTGGCCGGCGCGCCGGGCGACATCGTCGTGACCGGCAGCATGCTGGCGCAGTTCGCGCCCGACCCGAACCTGCCGCAGCGCGCCGAAGGCCAGGACACCGGCCATCACCATGGCGGCGCGGCACCAGCCGCGTCCGGCAAGGGTGCCGGCGCGGACACCGCTGCGGCCGATGACCGCGTGGTCGCCTCCGACGACGGCGGCGAACTGCACGACGCCGACAACGCGCAGGCCGCGGGCGAGCGCGACGATGCCGGCACCGTGGTCGGGGCGATGCAGAGTTCCAACACCGTGCACAGCGAGCAGGCCGTGTCGGTCGGCGGCGTACGCGCGATGCCGGCGGTACGCGCCCTGGCCAAGAAGCTGGGCGTGGACCTGGGCCGCGTGCGTGCCAGCGGCGCCGACGGCGCAGTCACCCTGGCCGACGTCAAGCAGGCTGCGGCCGATGGTTCGGCGAAAGCCGGCGCCGCTGCAGGAACGGCTTCGGCCGCGACTGCACGGAGCCCTGCCGTCGCGGCTGAAGCCGCTCCTGCGCCGGCCCGCACACCCCAAGCCGCTCCTGCGCGCACGCCGCTCTCCGCCGCCGGCAAGCCGATGCGCACGCAGCCGCCAGGCGTGGCCATGCAGGGCCAGCCCGAGCCGCTGAAGGGCGTGCGCCGCAACATGGCGCGGGTGATGGCCGAGGCGCAGCGCCAGGTGGTGCTGACCACGCTCAACGACGATGCCGACCTGCACGCATGGACGCCGGGCAACGACACCACCGGGCGCCTGGTGCGCGCGATCGTCGCCGCCTGCCAGGCGGTGCCGGCGCTCAACGCCTGGTTCGACGGCGAGGCGCTGACCCGCACCCTGCACGCGCACGTGGACATCGGCATCGCCGTGGACACCGACGACGGCCTGTTCGTGCCGGCCCTGCGCAACGCCGACATGCTCGATGCGCGCGGCGTGCGCGAAGGCATCAACCGCCTGCGCCAGCAGGTGGAGGCGCGCAGCATCCCGGCCTCGGAGCTGAGCGGCTACACCATCTCGCTGTCCAACTTCGGCATGTTCGCCGGCCGCTACGCCACCCCGATCGTGGTGCCGCCGTGCGTGGCCATCGTCGCCGCCGGCCGTGCGCGCCATCAACTGGTGCCGGTCATGGGCGGCGTGGAAACGCACAAGATCCTGCCGCTGTCGCTGAGCTTCGACCACCGCGCCTGCACCGGCGGCGAAGCGGCGCGCTTCCTGCGCGCGATGATCGACGACCTGGCGCTGCCGGGCTGAGCGCCGGCCGTCTTGCAGATCGGCCGACCTGCCTGACGCCAGACGGTGCATCTGCTGCGCAGACGCAGTAGATGCACCGCCATGGTGGTATGCCCCCCAATTGTGGGAGGGACTTCAGTCCCGACGCGACGAACTAAAAGCACCGCGATTGAGGCCGTTCTGCATTGGATGCCTCAGCGGCGACATAGAGGGGCGCGTGTTCTCTACGGTCCTCTACACACTTCGGGATGCTCTCCCGAGCGATTCCAGCACAGCGCGTCGGGGCTGAAGCCCCTCCCACAGTGCAGGGACCAAGTGCTACCGGCGGTCCGGCATTGGTGCTGCGATCGCTTCGCATGCATTCGGTGCACATCCGCCGACCTGCAGGCACCGTGATGGCGAACCACCTTGGCGCGATTGCGCATCACACGTCGCAGCTACGGCGATACGGCATCTGCTCGATGCAAAAACCCTGAACGCAACCTGTCTACCACGCGACGCGACGCCGCCGTTATGGTCGCTGCACAGGGGGAGGCACTGCGCCGATCGGCCGCACTGCCCTGAACGTCATGCCACGCATCGCGCCACGGCCGCTCCGCTGCCGCGACGGCGCGCCCTTCCTTCTTGCGTTCGAGGATTCCGCTCATGACTCTGCCACGTCATCATCGTCCGTCGGTGCTGCTGCCCTCCCTGCTGCTCGCGCTCGCCGCCACCTCCGCCAGCGCCGCGCAACGCGTGGATCTTCACGCCAAGAATCCGGACACGCTCGGCACCCAGTACCGCAGCGCCGCCGCGCGCGTGGGCGGCATCCCGGTCGCACCCGCGGTCCGCCATGCCGAACTGATCGGGCTGGACGCCGAGTCCGCGCTGACCCTGCTCGGCAGCAGCGAAGATGCCGACGGCACCGTGCACCGCCGCTACCAGCAGACTTTCCGCGGCATTCCGGTGTGGGGCGAGCAGGTGATCGTCAGCGAGCGCGCCGACGGCAGCGTGCGCAGCCTGTTCGGCCGCTCGGTGGCCGGGCTGGCCAGCGAGTTGCCGGCGACTGCCGCCAATGCGCCCAGCGCCACGCTGACGGCCGACCGTGCGTTGCTGCTGGCCCAGCGCGTCGCGCTGGGCGCGGCCCAGGCCGAGCGCCGCATCGAACGCGCGCAGGCGCCGCAGATGATCTATCTCGACGACAGCGACCGCGCGCACCTGGCCTACGTGGTGTCGTTCTTCGCCGATGCGCCGAACGGCGGCGCGCCGAGCCGGCCGTTCGTGATCGTGGATGCGCGCAGCGGCGCCATCCTCAAGCAGTGGGACGCGCTGACCACGCGCGACGCCACCGGCCCGGGCGGCAACGCCAAGACCGGCCAGTACGAGTACGGCAGCGACAGCATCCACGGCTTCCTGGAGGTGGACGACAACTGCCGCATGCAGAACAGCAACGTCAAGTCGGTGAACCTCAACGGCGGCAGCTCCGGCACCACCGCGTACCAGTTCACCTGCCCGCGCAACACCTACAAGGCCATCAACGGCGCCTACTCGCCGATCAACGACGCGCACTACTTCGGCGGCGTGATCGAGAAGATGTACCGCAGCTACGTCGGCGTGGCGCCGCTGACCTTCCAGCTGGTGATGCGCGTGCATTACGGCACGCGCTACGAGAACGCATTCTGGAACGGTTCGACGATGAACTTCGGCGACGGCAACACGCGCTTCTATCCGCTGGTGAGCGCCGACGTCGCCGGCCACGAGGTTTCGCACGGCTTCACCGAGCAGCATTCCAACCTCACCTATTCCGGCCAGTCCGGCGGCATCAACGAGGCGTTCTCGGACATGGCCGGCGAGGCCACCGAGTACTACCTCAAGGGCACGAACGACTTCAAGGTCGGCACCGAGATCTTCAAGGCCAACGGTGCGCTGCGCTACATGGCCAACCCGACGCAGGACGGCAGCTCGATCGACAACGCCGCCAACTACCGCAGCGGCCTGGACGTGCATTACTCCTCGGGCGTCTACAACAAGGCGTTCTACACCCTGGCCACCACCTCCGGCTGGAACACGCGCAGCGCGTTCGAGGTATTCGCCCGCGCCAACCAGCTGTACTGGACGCCCAGCACCAGCTTCAACAGCGGCGCCTGCGGCGTGCAGACCGCCGCGAGCGACCTGAGCCGCTCGGTGACCGCGGTGCGCAATGCCTTCGCCGCCGTTGGCGTGAGTTGCCCGCAGTAAGGCCTGCACGGACGCGCACGGCCATCCGCGTGGATGGCCGTGCGTTGCAGTTCGGGATTGGGGATTGGGGATTGGCAACAGCTGCTCTCGCCGATTGTCGCGTAGGAGCGGCG
>NZ_AQOJ01000819.1:0-7167 GCF_000364685.1 Xanthomonas sp. SHU 166 | reverse complement strand
TCGGGACTGAAGTCCCTCCCACAGTGCACTCGGCGAGCTCGCGGCAAGCCCTTGTGGGAGCGGCTTCGGCCGCGACGGGCAAGCGGCGTGCTTTCCGATGGCGCAATGCGTCGGGACTGAAGTCTCTCCCACAGTGCACCCGGCGAGCTCGCCGCACGCCCTTGTGCGAGCGGCGCTTGTCCCCTTTTCGGGATCGGCCGTGACGGGCGAAGCGGCGTGCTTTCCGATGGGGCAATGCGTCGGGACTGAAGTCCCTCCCACAGTGCACCCGGCAAGCTTGCCGCACGCCCTTGTGGGAGCGGCTCTTGTCCCCTTTTCGGGATCAGCCGCGACGGGCGAAGCGGGGTGCTTTCCGATGCCGCAATGCGTCGGGACTGAAGTCTCTACCAAAGTGCATCCGGCGAGCTTGCCGCAAGCCCTTGTGGGAGCGGCTCTTGTCCCCTTTTCGGGATCAGCCGCGACGCGCGATCGCCAGACGCGTCACGACGGAAGCCGCGCGTAAGCCAGGTCGGCGATACTGTCCAGTCTCACCTTCGCTGCCCCTCCCGATGCCGTTCGCCTCCCTCGGCCTGTCGCCCGCGCTGTATCCCGCCTTCGCCGCCGCGCTCGCGCGTGCTGGCTGGCAGACGCCTACGCCGATCCAGCAGCAGGCTGTGCCGCTGATCGTCGCCGGCCACGATCTGCTGGCCATGGCGCAGACCGGTTCCGGCAAGACCGCGGCGTTCGCGCTGCCGTTGCTGCAGGCCTGCGCGCAGGCGGCCAGGCCGGCGCGCTCCACCCGCGTGCTGGTGCTGGTGCCGACCCGCGAACTGGCGGTGCAGGTCGCCGATACCTTCGTCGCGCTGGGCCTGGAATTGCCGCGGCGGCCGCGGGTGGTGGTGGCGGTCGGCGGCGTCTCGATCAATCCGCAGATGCTGGCGCTGCGCGGCGGCGCCGACGTGGTGGTGGCCACGCCCGGGCGCCTGCTCGACCTGCTGGCGCAGCGCGCGCTGCAACTGGACGCGGTGGCGCACCTGGTGCTGGACGAGGCCGACCGCCTGCTCGACCTGGGCTTCGGCGCCGAACTGGAGCGGCTGCTGCAGTTGCTGCCGCCGACGCGGCAGACCCTGTTGTTCTCGGCCACCCTGCCGGCCCCGATCGCGGCGCTGGCCACGCGCCTGCTGCGCGCGCCGCGACGCATCGGCGACGCCGCCGACGCCGCCCCGATCCCGGCGACGCTGCGCCAGCGCGCGATCGAGGTTGACGACGGGCGTCGCCTGGCGTTGCTGCAGCATCTGCTGGAACAGGAAGCATGGCCACGCGCACTGGTGTTCGTCGCCAGTCGGCGCAGCGCCGAGCAGGTCGCCACGGCGCTGGCCAAGGCCGGCATCGCCGCGCAGCCACTGCACGGCGACCTCGCACAAGGGCGGCGCCTGCGCACCCTGGAGGCGTTCCGCCAGCAGCAACTGCGCGT
Organism: Xanthomonas sp. SHU 166; assembly: GCF_000364685.1. NCBI lineage: Bacteria > Pseudomonadati > Pseudomonadota > Gammaproteobacteria > Lysobacterales > Lysobacteraceae > Xanthomonas > Xanthomonas sp. SHU 166. The sequence goes on along the minus strand of NZ_AQOJ01000819.1, from coordinate 5,714 downwards.
GCTGGTGACCACCGACCTGGCCGCGCGCGGCATCGACATCGCCGCGCTGCCGGTGGTGGTGAACTACGACCTGCCGCGTTCCACCGCGGACTACACCCATCGCATCGGCCGCAGCGCGCGCGCCGGTGCCGAGGGCCAGGCGCTGAGCTTCGTCGACGCGGCCAGTACGGCGCATCTGCGCCTGATCGAAAAGCGGCAAGGCGTGCGCGTGCCGCGCGAACGCATTCCCGGTTTCGAGCCGAAGCAAGCGCCCGCCCCGGCCGCCGCACCGTCCACGGAGGCGGCCGCCTCCACCGGCGGCATCAAGGGCAAGCGACCGAGCAAGAAGGACCGGCTGCGCGCGGCGCGTGCGCACAACGGGGAGCCGCCCGCGAGCGGCTGAGCGCCGCCGCGTGGGCTGTACCACGCTTTACTGCGGCATCCGTCGCCACACAGACGCGTGCCGAGATCAGGCACGTTTCCGGCCAGAACATCAGAACGACCGCGTCGCCATGCTACGCGGGCTTGTCGGACGGATCAGACCAAGGACGCCGGGAGCGTCCGCGCCAACGCGTGCCGCAGTCGGCCCTCCGGCCAGAAACGCCTGGAAGGCCTGGCGCAACACAGCAGGCGCTGCAGCAATGCCAAAAGGCGCGGGCAGTGGCCTGGCGTCGCACGTCGATGCCACGGCGCGACAGGCACGCCGAATCGCGCTTAGTCCTCGAAGGGATCGTGCTCGCTTTCGTCCTGGCCGCCCTTGGCCCGCGGCGGCCGCGTGCACGCGCGGCTGCGGATCTCCACGTAGAACTGCTCGCCGCCGGCGGCGACCAGCGCGTCGACCGCACGCAGCAGTTCGGCCGGCGGCAGCACCGCGGCAGTGGCTTCCTCGGTGCCGAACAGGGTGTCGAAATCCCAGTAGTCCGCACCAGCCGGCAAGGTCTTGCGGCGCTCGCGGCGGATGTACTTGCGGATGTCGTGCTTGGCGGCGTCGAGCAGGCGGTCGGGATGCTTGCCTTCGATGCGGAGCCGGTAGGTCTTCTTCACTGCGGGAAATCCTGGAAAGGGAATGCGGCGGTCATCGCAGGGCGACGGCGCGGCGGGCGCACCGACGGACGGCGCGTACGACGGCCGCCATGGTGCCAGAAGCGGCCACGCGCTGCGGATTGCGCGGATAATCGGCGCACGCCCCATGGCACGCAGGAGCCACCGATGACCGATCCGTCCGCTTTCGCGGGATACCGCGTGCTCGTCGCCGGCGCCAGCCGCGGGATCGGCCTGGCGATCGCCGATGCCTTCGCCCGCCATGGCGCCGCAGTGGCGATCTGCGCGCGCAGTCCCGCGCCGCTGGCCGACGCCACCGCGCAGTTGCAGCGTCACGGCCACCCGGTCGTGGCGCAGTGCTGCGATCTGGCCGACACCGCGCAGATCCAGACCTGGGTGGCCCAGGCCGCGGACGCACTGGGTGGCATCGACGTGATGATCAACAACGCCTCCGGCTACGGCCATGGCGACGACGATGCGAGCTGGCAGGCCGGCTTCGACATCGACCTGATGGCCGCGGTGCGCTGCAACCGCGCCGCGTTGCCGTACCTGCGCGGCAGTGGTCGCGGCTGCATCCTCAACATCAGCTCGATCAACGGCCTGCGGCCGACGCCGCGGGTGCCGGCGTACTCGGCGGCGAAGGCGGCGCTGAACTACTACACGACCACCCTGGCGACGCAGCTGGCGCGCGAGCGGATCCGGGTCAATGCGATCGCACCCGGTTCCATCGAGTTCCCCGGCGGCCTGTGGGAGCAGCGTCGCCAGCAGCAGCCCGAGCTGTACCGGCAGATCCGCGCGAGCATTCCGTTCGGCGCCTTCGGCGCGATCGACGATGTCGCCAACGCGGCACTCTTCCTGGCCTCGCCGCAGGCACGCTGGATCACCGGCCAGGTGCTGGCGGTGGACGGCGGGCAGTCGCTGGGCGCCTGAGGAAGGTCGCGCGCCCGGCCGGGTCCAGGCAAACGAGGCACCGCGGCGAAGAACTGCGTGACTGCTCGCGGTGCAAGCGAGGCGCCTGCATCGCGCACGGACGTGCGCCCCATCGCCAAGCGGCTGCATGTGCATCACGCGCAATGCTATGCACTCGCGCGCTCCAATCCCCAATCCCCAATCCCCAATCCCCAATCCCAGCCCCTAAACCAACTGCGCCGCATCGACGACCTGCACGCCCGGCCGCGGCTGCAGTGCGGCCGCGACCAGCGCCGCGGCGATGCGTTCGGCCGGATTGATACGGTAGCGCCGCGGCAGCAGCGGCCCGAGCGCGCGCAACACCACGCTGGCGGCATGCTCGCCGCGGCGTCGTTGCGCACGCTCGCCGCCGATCAGGCCCGGCCGCACCAGGGTCAGCGACGGAAAGCCGAGCACGCGCAGGTCGTGTTCCAACTCGCCCTTGACCCGGTTGTAGAAGGCCCATGACTGCGGATCCGCCCCCAGCGCCGAGTTGAGCGCGAACGCTGCTGCGCCATGCTCGTGCAGCAGCCGTGCGATCGCCAGCGGATAGTCGTGATCGACCCGGCGGAACGCCGCGCGCGAGCCGGCCTGGCGCATCGTGGTGCCGAGCGCGCAGATCGCCCCCTGCACTTGCCACCACGGCGCCTGCACCGGCAGCGCGTCGAAGTCGAGCACTGGGTTGAGCAGCTTCGGATGGACCTGCTCCAGCGCGCGCCGGGTCGGCGCGATCACCGCGCTACAGGCAGGGGCGGCCAGCAACTGGCGCAGCACGTGGCCACCGACTAGGCCGGTGGCGCCGGCGAGCAGGATTTTCATGGGGCATCCTTGGAGGCTGGCTGGGGGAGGTGGCGACTATCGCAGGGGCGGCGGCAAGGCGTTGTGGGTGGGGTGTGCGGTCCATGAGGCGCTGCGCGCCCGTACCCTCACCCCAACCCCTCTCCCGACGGGAGAGGGGCTATGGCTTTTCCCTTCTCCCATCGGAAGAAGGTGCCCCGCAGGGGCGGATGAGGGTTCGGGGCGCCAGCCAGCCTGGTCCTCGCATGCTCCTGCCTGCCCCACACACGGTCGCCGCGCCGCAGCAGGTACGCCACAATAGCCGCCCCATCGCGCCGGCCGGCGCGCTGCAACCTATGAGGAGCGGTTCGATGTTCGTGGTGTGCGGAGAGGCCTTGTACGACATCTTCATCGACGGCTACGCCGGCACCTCGGTCGCGATGACCGCGCGCCAGGGCGGTTCGCCGTTCAACGTGGCCATCGGCCTGGCCCGTCTGGGCGCGCCGTCGGCGCTGTTCACCGGCCTGTCCACCGACCCGCTCGGCCGCCAGCTGCGCGCCACCCTCGAAGGCGAAGGCGTGGCCCTGGACTACTGCATCGACAAGCGCGAGGCCACCACCCTGGTGATGGTCGCGCTCGACGCCGGCGGCGTGCCCAACTACGCCTTCTACGGCACCGGCTGCGCCGATCGCGCGCTGACCGAGGCCGACCTGCCGGCGCTGGACGCGCGCGTCGGCGGCCTGCATTTCGGTTCCTACACCCTGGTCGCCGAGACCACCGCCAGCACCTTCCAGGCACTGGCCGAGCGCGAGCGCGGGCAGCGGCTGATCTCGCTGGACCCGAACGTGCGGCCGACGGTGGAGCCGGACATGGCGGTGTGGCGCGCGCGGCTGGCGCGCTGGATCGCGCTGGCGCACGTGGTCAAGGTCAGCCAGGAGGACATCGAGCTGCTGTATCCGCAGCAGGATCCGTTCGCCGTCGCCCGCAGCTGGCTGCAGCAGGGGCCGTCGCTGGTGGTGATGACCCTGGGCGGCGACGGCGCGGTGGCCTGGCGCGGCGACAGCGAAGCGCGTGTGCCCGGCCGCGTGGTGCAGGTGGTCGATACGGTCGGCGCCGGCGACAGCTTCCAGGCGGCGCTGCTGCAGCAGTTGCCCGACCCCGCCGCGCTGGCCGCGCTGGGCAGCGAGCCGGCCGCGCTGGAGCGCCTGCTGCAGTTCTGCGTGGCCGCCGCGGCGATCAACTGTACCCGCGCCGGCGCCAATCCGCCCAGCCTGGACGACGTCCGCGCCGCGCTCTGAGGCCAGCCGACGGCATGCACTCGGCGCTCGCGGCCGGGTTGCCTATGATGGGCCGGCCGCCTGCGGCGACACATCCACCGGGAGACCTGCCTTGACCGACCTGTCCGAGATCGCCGTGCGCCTGGGGATCGCCGCCCTCGCCGGCGCGGCGATCGGGTTGAACCGCGACCTGCACGGCAAGCCGATCGGCATCCGCACGCTGGGCCTGGTCGGCCTGGCCACCGCGATGGTGGTGCTGCTGGCCGACCCGCTCGGCAAGGGCGGCTTCACCGATGCCGGCAGCCGCGTCATCCAGGGCATCCTGACCGGCATCGGTTTCCTCGGCGCCGGCGTCATCTATCACACCCAGAAACATGTGCGGGTGCATGGCCTGACCAGCGCCGCCTGCGTCTGGCTCACCGCCTGCGTCGGCATCATGTGCGGCGCCGGCCAGTGGCAGATCGTGGCCGTGTCGCTGGCCATCGCCTTCGTCATCCTGCTGTTCGGCGGCCGCGTCGAACGCGCCCTGCACGCACTCCTGGGCGGCAGGCCGGCGCATGACGCCACGCCGGATCAGTCGTCGGACAGCGGCCCGCACCAGCCCGGCAAATAGCTCGCCTCCTTGCTCTTGGCGAGCGCGAGCGCGGTCTCCATGGAACGGGCGAAATCCTCCTTGACGTCGCGGCGCCGCAGCCGGCGGCGGAACAGGTCGGCCCACAGGAACTCGCTGAACGGCGTGGTGTCCTTGGCGTAGCCACCCGCGCGCCGGACCTCGCCGGCGAGGCTGCGGTAGGGATCGTCCTTCAGGTCGGCGATGGACGTGGGCATGTCCTTGAACGGACGGCGCTCGCCCTTGGCGTCGTAGGGATAGGCCCAGCGGCGATGATCCAGCACGCTCCACAGCGCGGCCTTGTCGACCATGCTGAGGTCGGCGATCACCGTGACCAGGATGTCCTCCACCCCTTCGTCGAGCAGTGCCCGCGCCAGGTGGTGGTGATCGACCACGTAGTAGCGGCCATCCGGTCCCAGCACCACCGGGATCATGTGCGTGCCGAGCAGTTCGGCCTGCTTGTGCTTGGACGCGTGCGCGCGCCAGCGCTTGCGCTTCTCCTTCACCTCGCGCATGCCCACGGTCATCTGCGTGGGACGCAGGGACAGGATCGGAACGGGATGCAGCAGCGGTTCGCGGGGATCGGCCATGCTCAGTCTCCGTGGAAGTGTGCGCGCCGGCACCAGGCGCGGCCGCCAGAGTGCCAGCGTCGTGCGCGTTCTGCACAGCGCCGCGGCACACGCGATCTTTCGGGAGCCAGGTGTTGCTCCCCTCTCCCTCCGGGAGAGGGGTTGGGGGTGAGGGTGCGACGGCCAGGGAACCTCTTCCCCCAGACACCTCCCTAGCGCCCCAACCCTCATCCGCCCCTTCGGGGCACCTTCCCCCGAAAAGGGGCCATGGTCCCGAAGGGAGAAGGGAGGGGCCGCCGTGCTCAAGAGTTCCGCAGCCGCCCGCGCCACTCCCCTCTCCCACCGGGAGAGGGGCCGGGGGTGAGGGTACGGCCGCCATGGAGTCCTCTTCACAGACACGGCGTCCGCCTGCTCAAGCGCGCGCCGCCAGCGCCGATATCCAGTTCCTGAGCGCCACCATCGGCGGCGCATTGACCTGGGGAGGAGCCGGCTGGCATATGTCGGATCAACGCG
>NZ_AQOJ01000818.1:0-3838 GCF_000364685.1 Xanthomonas sp. SHU 166 | reverse complement strand
CCGGCCGCGACGCTGCCGGCGCGCGCGCAGGCGCACGGCCACGGGCACAAGCACGGCCACGCGGCGACGCCCGCGGAGGCGGCGACCGATCCGGCTGCCGCCACCGCCGCGCTGATCCGCCTGTTCCAGCAGGCGCACGAGCCGCAAGGCCTGCTCGGCGCCTTCGCCGACGGCATGGCCTCGCTGCACGGCGAGCTGGGCGACATGGGCAGGCGCCTGCAGTCGGCGGCGAGCAGCGGCGACTGGCCCAGCTATGGCCGCGCGTTGCGCCAGCTGATCGACAAGTACATCCGCACCATCGACGTCGACGACCCGCTGGCCGGGCCCAGCGACAGCGAACGCCTGCGCGACCTGCTGCGACAGACCGTGGCCGGCGCGCTGGCGGCGCTGCTGCACACCCTGCCCGAACTGGCCGGCGAGGCCGAGGCCAGCGGCGAGGCGCTGCGCCAGTGGCGTCCCGGGCAGCCGCTGGAACCGGTGGCGCAACAGGTGCGCGAGCTGTGCCACCAGATCGCGTTGCGCGCCAACGACGGCCAGGAGCAGCAGGCGCTGTTGCTGAGCCTGTTCGACCTGCTGCTGGAGAACGTCGGCGAACTGCTCGACGACACCAGCTGGCTGCAGGGCCAGATCGCGGTGGTGCGCGACCTGATCGCCGGGCCGCTGGACCGCTACTCGATCGAGGAGGCGCGCGGCAGCCTGCGCGAGGTGATCTACAAACAGGGCCTGCTCAAGCAGGGCATCGCCGAGTCCAAGGAGGCGATGAAGGAGCTGATGCTGAGCTTCGTCGCGGACCTGGACGGCATGGCCACCAGCACCGGCGAATTCCACGACCGCATCGCCGACTACTCGCAGACCATCCGCGACGCGCGCAGCATCGCCGACCTCAACCGCCTGCTGCAGGAAGTGCTGCAGGACACCAGCCACGTGCAGGAGCAGGCGCTGCGCGCGCGCGATCACCTGATCGCCGCACGCCAGGAGGTGGAGGCGGCAGAGCAGCGCATCCTGCGCCTGGAGCAGGAACTGCAGGACGTCAGCGGCCTGGTGCGGGTCGACCAGCTCACCGGCGCGCTCAATCGCCGCGGCCTGGACGACCTGTTCGTGCGCGAACTGGTGCGCACCGAGCGCAGCGCGCAGCCACTGTGCGTGGCGATGCTGGACCTCGACGATTTCCGCAAGCTCAACGAGACCTACGGCCACCCCGGCGGCGACAGCGCCCTGCGCCACGTGGTGGAAGTGGCGCGCACCACCTTGCGCGCCAGCGACGCCGTCGCCCGCTTCGGTGGCGAGGAGTTCGTGCTGCTGATGCCGGACTGCACGATCTTCGAGGCCAGTGCGGCGGTGACCCGCGTGCAGCGCGCGCTGGCCCAGCGCGCGGTGGTGCACGAAGACCAGCGCGTGTTCGTCAGCTTCAGCGCCGGCGTCGCCCTGCGCCAACCCGGCGAAGCGCAGGACGCGCTGATCCGCCGCGCCGACCGTGCGCTGTACGAGGCCAAGAAGGCCGGCAAGAATCGGGTGGTGTCGGCAGACTAGCGCCGGCTTTGCCGGCGCGGGATTGGGGAGTCGGGATTGGGGATTGGCAAAAGCGGGAATGCGCGCCGCTGTTACGAATCCCGAATCTCCAATCCCGAATCCCTACTCCCGCACCTTCTTGATGCCCAACACCACCGCCAGCACCAAGGCACCAGCCACGATTCCCACCAAGGCGTTGCCCAGCGCAAGCACCAGGCTGCCCAGCCCGCCGGTTGGGGCAATGCCCTCGATGGCATGGTGCAGCGGTCCGATGCTGTGCACCAGGATGCCACCGCCGACCAGGAACATCGCCGCGGTGCCGGCGACCGACAGCGTGCGCATCAGCCAAGGCGCCAGCCACAGGATGCCGCGGCCGATCGCCGCGGCGGCGGCGCCCTTGCGGCTCAGGTACAGCCCCAGGTCGTCGAGCTTGACGATGCCCGCGACCAGCCCGTAGACGCCGGCGGTCATCGCCAGCGCGATCGCCACCAGCACCGCGAGCTGCTGCACGAACGGCACGCCGGCGACCACGCCCAGCGACAGCACGATGATCTCCGCCGAGAGGATGAAGTCGGTGCGGATCGCGCCCTTGACCTTGTCCTTCTCCAGCGCCACCACGTCCACCTGCTGGTCGGCCAGCGCCTGCACCTGTTGCGCGTGACGTGCCGCGTCCTCTTCCTTCGAATGCAGGAAACGGTGCGCCAGTTTCTCCACGCCCTCGAAGCAGAGGAAGGCGCCGCCGATCATCATCAGCGGGGTGATCGCCCACGGCAGCCAGGCGCTGATCGCCAGCGCCGCCGGCACCAGGATCGCCTTGTTGAGCAGCGAGCCCTTGGCCACCGCCCACACCACCGGCAGTTCGCGGTCGGCGTTCACCCCGGTCACCTGCTGCGCGTTCAGCGCCAGGTCGTCGCCGAGCACGCCGGCGGTCTTCTTGGCCGCGACCTTGGTCAGCAGCGACACGTCGTCGAGCAGGGTGGCGATGTCGTCGAGCAGGGTGAACAGGCTGGCGCCGGCCATGCGGGGATTCCATTCGGGATGAGCGGCGATTCTCGCCGATTCCGCCGACCAGGTGCGTGAGCAGGCCGGCCTCAACCGCGCGTAACGCCGGCCCGGCTATCGTGCGTCACACCGCCGCACGGCCTGCACAGGACACCCGCATGGACCAGTTCCTCACCGCCCCCCGCGCCATCGTCGACGACGTCCTCGCGGCCGCGGCCATGCTGCAACCGCTGCTGCTGTCGGAAACCGACAGCGGCACCCGCATCGTGCTGCAGGCCGAGCGCGATCCGCGCCAGGTCGCGGTGCTGTCCGGCGGTGGCGCCGGGCACGAACCGGCGCATGCCGGCTTCGTCGGCCCGGGCATGCTCAGCGGCGCCATCGCCGGCGACCTGTTCGCCTCGCCCGGCGTGGAAGCGGTGCTGGCGGCGATCCGCGCCTGCGCCGATGCGCCCGGCGTACTGCTGGTGATCAAAAACTACACCGGCGACCGGCTCAACTTCGGCCTGGCCGCCGAGCGCGCCCGTGCCGAGGGCATCGACGTGGCCAGCGTACTGGTCGCCGACGACATTGCCCTGCCCGACGCGGCGCAGCCGCGCGGCATCGCCGGCACGGTGCTGGTGCACAAGTACGTGGGCCACCTGGCGCGCGAGGGCGTGCCGCTGGCCGAACTGGCGCAGCGCGGCCAGGCCTTCGCCGACCGCCTGCTGTCGCTGGGCATGGCGCTGTCCAGTTGCAGCGTACCCGGCCAGCACGTCGGCCGCCGCGCGCCGGAACTGGGGCTGGGCATCCACAACGAGCCCGGGGCGCGGCCGGTGCAGCCTGGCGCGGTGGAAGAGGCGCTGGCGCTGGTGCTGGACCCGCTGCTGGCGCAGGCCGATGCCCGCCTGAGCGCCGACGCGCCGCTGGTGCTGATGCTCAACGATCTCGGCGGCTGCTCGACGCAGGAACTGGGCGTGCTGACGCGGCTGGCGTTGCAGCGCATCGGCGTCGCGCGGGTCGCGCTGATGCCGGTGCCGGCAGCGCTGATGACCTCGATGGACATGCACGGCTTCTCGATCACCCTCGCCCCGGCCGACGCCGACGTGCTGGCCGCACTGCAGGCGCCGGTGCAGACCCTGGGCTGGCCCGGCGTGCGTGTGCCGCATGCAGTGCAGACCTTTGCGCCGGCACTGAAGCGCGACGACAGCCACCGCGATGGCGCGCGCGATGCGCAGTGCGCAGCGGCCCTGGGCCGGGTGGCGCAAGCCCTGATCGCCGCGCAGGCCGAGCTGGACGCGCTGGATGCGCGCAGCGGCGATGGCGACGCCGGCAGCACCTTCGCCGCCGG
>NZ_AQOJ01000817.1:0-2876 GCF_000364685.1 Xanthomonas sp. SHU 166 | reverse complement strand
CGGCCACCACGGCGGCCGCCAAGCCGGCGCCGAGCGTGCCGGCCGCGCCTGCCGCTTCCGGCACCGGCTTCGCCGTGCAGCTGGGCGCGTTCGGCAAGGCCGAGGACGCCAATGCCCTGCGCGACAAGGTGCGCGCGGCCGGCTTCAGCGCCTTCGTCGAGCAGGTGCGCACCGACAAGGGCGCGCTGAACCGGGTGCGGGTCGGCCCGGTCGCCAACCGCGCCGATGCCGAGCAGTTGCGCGCCCAGGTGGCAGCCAAGGTCGGTATCAGCGGTATGGTACGTCCACATCCTTGATCGGGCTTCGGCCCATGGAGTAGCACGATGGTCCAGGGAAGGCAGGCGCGACGCGCGATCGGCGCGATGCAGCGGCTCGGCCGCGGGAGGCGCGCATGATCGACATGGTGCTGTTGACGGTGATCCTGGTCTCGGCCCTGCTCGGGGCCCTGCGCGGGTTCGTCGGCATCGTGGTCGGCACGCTGTCCTGGTTCCTGGCCGGCTGGGCCACGTTCCAGTTCGGCGGCAATGCCGGGCAGTGGCTGGCCAACGGGTCCCGGCCGAGCATGAGCTACTACCTGGGCGGCTACGCGCTGACCTTCGTGACGGTGATGGCGGTGGTCGGCATCACCGGCATGGTGATCCGCACCGCGGTGCGCTCGACCGCGCTGTCGGGCACCGACCGCGCGCTCGGCTTCGGCCTGGGGGCGGCGCGCGGCGGCTTCTTCGCCGCGGTGCTGGCGTTCCTGATGAGCTTCACCCCGCTGACCCGCGAGCCGGACTGGCAGCATTCCATGGTGTTGCCGGTGCTCAAGCCGGGCGTGGGCTGGATGCGCGCGCAGATACCGGACTGGCACATGCCGCAGATGCCGCAGATGAACCTGTCGCAGATGCCGCAACTGAACGTGTCGCAGATGAATTTGGGCAACTTGCCCGCGGCAGGCGATAATGCCGCGCTGGGCAACGCCCTGCAGGCCAGTGGGCTGCAGGAGATGATGTCCAAGGCCCTGGGACGTCCCGGGGTGCGGTCCGCGCAGCCCGGGGGCGATCCGTCGCAACTGATGCCCGCGAACATCGATCCGGCGCAGGCGCGTCCGGCGCAATTCGACCCGGCACGGGTCGAACCCAACGGCCAGGCACGGCCACCTTCCCAATAGCGGCATCCCCGCCGCGGAGAGCGTTGACATGTGTGGCATCGTCGGAATCGTCGGCAACCAGAACGTGGCCGGGCAACTCTATGACGGCCTGGCCGTGCTGCAGCACCGCGGCCAGGACGCGGCGGGCATCGCCACCGCCGACGGCACCCGCCTGCGCGTGCAGAAGGCCAACGGCCTGGTCCGCGACGTCTTCGACGAGAAGCGCATGGCCGTGCTGGAAGGCCGTGTCGGCATCGCCCATTGCCGCTATCCGACCGCCGGCTCGGAAGGCATGGACGAGGCGCAGCCGTTCTATGTGAATTCGCCTTACGGCATTGCGCTGGCCCACAACGGCAACCTGGTCAATACCGAGGCCCTGCGCCAGCAGGTGTTCGAGGCCGACCGCCGCAACATCAACACCGATTCGGACAGCGAAGTGTTGCTGAACGTGTTCGCCTACGAGCTCGACGCGCAGCGCATGCTGACCCCGGAGGCGGCGATCCGCGCCGTGGCCGGCGTGCACCGCCGCTGCAAGGGCGGCTACGCGGTGGTCAGCGTGGTGCTGGGCCTGGGCCTGGTCGCGTTCCGCGACCCGCACGGCATCCGTCCGCTGGTGCTGGGCAAGCGCGAGAGCGTGGAGGGCGACGAGTACATCGTCGCTTCCGAGTCCTCGGCGCTGGACATCCTCGGCTTCACCCGCGTGCGCGACGTGCGCCCCGGCGAAGCGCTGGTGATCACCGGCCGCGGCGAGCTGTTCTCCGAGGTCTGCGCCTCGCCCACCGACCACACCCCGTGCATCTTCGAGTACGTGTACTTCGCGCGGCCGGACTCGATGATCGACAACGTCTCGGTGCACAAGGCGCGCATGCGCATGGGCATGAAGCTGGGCGAGAAGATCCTGCGCCTGCGCCCGGATCACGACATCGACACCATCATTCCGATCCCGGACACCTCGCGCGACGCCGCGCTGGAGATCTCCAACGTGCTCGGGGTGAAGTACCGCGAGGGCTTCGTCAAAAACCGCTACATCGGCCGCACCTTCATCATGCCGGGGCAGGGCGAGCGGGTGAAGTCGGTGCGCCGCAAGCTCAATCCGATCCATCTGGAATTCCGCAACCGCGTGGTGCTGCTGGTCGACGATTCGATCGTGCGCGGCACCACCAGCCGGCAGATCGTGCAGATGGCGCGCGACGCCGGCGCGCGCAAGGTGTACCTGGCCAGCGCCGCGCCGCCGGTGCGCTATCCCAACATCTACGGCATCGACATGCCGGCCGCCGACGAACTGGTCGCGCACGGCCGCAGCGAGCAGGAGATCCAGGAATTCCTCGGCTGCGACTGGCTGATCTACCAGGACCTGGAAGATCTGGAGACCGCGGTGCGCGAGGGCAACCCGGAACTGAAGGCGTTCGACTCCTCGTGCTTCAACGGCCAGTACACCACCGGCATCGAACCCGGCTATTTCGAGCGGATCATGCAGCTGCGCTCGGACGAGGCCAAGCGCAAGCGCCGTGCCTGAGTCCCGCCGCCGCCGCGCCCGGGCGCGGCGCATGCTCGCGCTGGCGGGTCTGGCGGCGCTGTGCGGCGGCTGCACTGCTGACGACGCCACGCGGCCGGTGCAGGCGCTGGACGATCCGCGCCTGCGCGACGGCAGCGTGCCGAGTGCGCAGTTGACCATGCTGCAGCTGTACATGGCCCCGGACCAGCTGGCGGTGCTGCAGCCGGGCTACCGCGCACCGTTGGCGAT
>NZ_AQOJ01000816.1:0-3563 GCF_000364685.1 Xanthomonas sp. SHU 166 | reverse complement strand
CGGCTGGACCGCGACCGGCCTGGGCATGGGCCTGATCTACCCGACCCTGGCGGTGCTGACCCTGACCCTGTCGCCGCCGGCGCGGCAGGGCCGCAACAGTTCGGCGCTGCAGTTGAGCGAGGCGATTGCGGTGGCGACCACGCTGGCGGTCGGCGGCTCGCTGTTCGCCGCGCTGCTGGCGTACTCGGCCGCTGCGGCCTACCTGTCGACTTTCGCCGTCGCCGCGCTGATGGCCTTGCTCGGCCTGGGCATCGCCGGCCGTACCCAGCCGGCGCCGGGCTAACGGAATCGTCGCGTCCGGCGCCCGCCGCGGCGTGGTGGCGTACGCCACAAGCAGGATCGAGGAAGAGGCGGTCCGTTCGCGGGGCGATGCCGCGGCGACGCACGGACGTCGCGCCGGTTCGGCTCTTGGTCTGGAGGGCCCGCCCTAGCGCGCGCCCACTCCCCTGGCCCAGGCCTGGATGATGTCGGCGATGGCGCGCACGCCGTCGGTGAGCGCGGCCGGCCCCGGCTGCAGGATCAGCGGCGACTTGATCTCGAACAGCTGCCCGTCGCGCACCGCCGGAATCGCCGACCAGCCAGGCCGCGCGGCGACGCGCTCGGGACGGAAGCGCTTGCCGCACCAGGAGCCGAGGATGATGTCCGGCGCGCGCCGCACCACCTCGTCGCCGTTTGCCAGGATCCGCGCCTTGGCCAGCGGCTGCACCGACAGTTCCGGGAACACATCGTCGCCGCCGGCGATGCCCACCAGTTCGGCCACCCAGCGGATCCCGGTGATGATGGGCTCGTCCCATTCCTCCAGGTACACCCGCGGCCGCCGCGGCAAGGCGGCGGCCTGTGCGGCGATGGCGTCGAGGCCGCGCTGCAGTTCGTCGGCGTAGGCATTGGCGCGTGGCCCGGCGCCGACCAGCGCGCCGAGCCGGCGGATGTAGTCGAGGATGCCGTCGACGCTGCGATGGTTGGCGATCCACACCTCCACGCCGTGCCGTACCAGTTCGGCGGCGATGTCGGCCTGGATGTCGGAGAAGCCGATGGCGAGGTCCGGCTGCAGCTTGAGGATCTCGCCGATCTTGGCGCTGGTGAAGGCGCTGACCTTGGGCTTGTCGCGGCGCGCCTGCGGCGGGCGCACGGTGAAGCCGCTGATGCCGACGATGCGCTGCTGTTCGCCGAGCGCGTACAGCGTCTCGGTCGGCTCTTCGGTCAGGCAGACGATGCGCTGCGGGCCCACGCTCAGTACGCCCCGCCCGAGCACGCGCGCACCGCGGCGGTGGTGCCGCGACAGACCGGGCCGGCGCCGCTCACGGGAACAGCATCCGCTTGCTCCAGTGGCCGGCGGCGTCGGCCTCGTAGCGCCAGCGCTCGTGCAGACGGTACTTGGCGCCGTACCAGAACTCGAAACTGCGCGGCACCACGCGGAACCCGCCCCAGCCGTCCGGGCGCGGCACCTCGCGGCCCTCGAAGGTGGCCTCGGCCTTGGCCACGCGTTCCTCGAATTCCTCGCGCGAGGCCAGCGTGCGCGACTGCGCCGAGGCCCAGGCGCCGATCTGGCTCATGCGCGGGCGCGAGGCGAAATAGGCATCGGCCTCGGCCGCGGCGACCAGTTGCACCTCGCCGTCGATGCGCACCTGCACCCCGTCCTCGCGCATGCGCCGCCACAGGAACAGCAGCGAGGCCTGCGGATTGGCCTGCAACTCGCGGCCCTTCTGGCTGTCCAGGTGGGTGTAGAACACGAAACCACGCGCATCGTAGGCCTTCAGCAGCACCACCCGCGACGACGGGCGCGCCTCCAGCGTGGCCGAGGACACGACCATGGCGTTGTATTCGGCCTCGTCGCTGGTGCGCGCCTCGGCGAACAGGTCGGCGAACGTGGACAGGGCTTCGGCGTAGAGATCGGGCATGGCGACAGGCACTCGGCGGACGATGCGCCATTGTCGCGCCATGCACCGCGCGACGCACGCCTCGCCGCGCAAGGCCCCGCGCACGCGCCCGCGCGGCGCGCGGGGCGGCGTCGGTCTCTGCTAGCATCGGCGGATGAATCCCGCCCCCAACCTGGTGCTGGTCGGCCCGATGGGCGCCGGCAAGAGCGTCATCGGTCGCCGCCTGGCCGAGCGCTTCGGCCTGGTCTTCGTCGACAGCGACCAGACCATCGTCGAGCGCACCGGCGCCAGCATCGCCTCGCTGTTCGAACACGCCGGCGAAGCCGGTTTCCGCGAGCACGAGCGCGCGGTGCTGGAAAGCATCCTGAGCACGCCCGGCCACCTGATCTCCACCGGCGGCGGCGCCGTGCTCAACGCCGACAGCCGCCGCGAGATGCGCGAGCACGGCTTCGTGGTGTACCTGCGGGTGGGCGTGGCCGCGCAACTGCAGCGCCTGCACCGCGACCGCAGCCGCCCGCTGCTGCAGCGTGGCGACCGCGAGCAGGTGCTGCGCGACCTGCACGCGGTGCGCGAACCGCTGTACCGAGAGGTCGCCGACCTGATCCTGGACACCGACCACTTCACCCCGGCCGAGGCCACCGCGCAGCTGGTCGTGCGCCTGGCCGCGTCGTGGAAACTTCCGGAACCCACTGCATGACCGCAGCATCGCGCACGGTCCAGGTCGCTGGCGACCCGGCCTACACCATCCACATCGGCCCCGGCCTGCTCGACGACGGCGCCGCCCTCGCCGCGCACGTGCGCGGCCGCCATGTGCTGCTGCTCAGCGACAGCCAGGTGGCGCCGCTGTATGCCGCGCAGGTTCGCAGCGCGCTGCTGGCGGCACGCCCGGAGTTGCAGATCGGCGACTTCATGATCCCCGCCGGCGAGGCCTCCAAGACCCTGGACCACTTCGCCGCGGCGATCGCCGCGCTGGCCGCCCTGGGCGCCACCCGCGACGCCTGCGTGCTGGCGCTGGGCGGCGGCGTGGTCGGCGACCTAGCCGGCTTCGCCGCCGCCTGCTGGATGCGCGGCGTGGATTGCGTGCAACTGCCGACCACGCTGCTGGCGATGGTCGATTCCTCGGTCGGCGGCAAGACCGCGGTGGACATCCCGCAGGGCAAGAACCTGGTCGGCGCCTTCCATCCGCCGCGCGCGGTGCTGGCCGACACCGCCACGCTGCGCAGCCTGCCGCCGCGCGAACTGCGCGCCGGGCTGGCCGAGGTGATCAAGTACGGCGCCATCCGCGACCCGCTGTTCTTCGAATGGCTGCATGCCGAACGCCGCGCGCTGCTGGCCGGCGAGCCGGCCGCACTGGCGCAGGCGATCGCGCGCAGCTGCGAGCACAAGGCCGAGATCGTCGCCCGCGATCCGCTGGAAAAGGGCGAGCGCGCCCTGCTCAACCTCGGCCACACCTTCGGCCACGCCATCGAGACCGAACAGGGCTACGGCGCCCCGGACAACGCCAACCTCAACCACGGCGAAGCGGTGGCGGTGGGCATGGTGCTGGCCGCCGAGCTGTCGGCGCGGCTGGGCATGGCCAGCGCGCAGGACACCGCGCAGCTGCGCGCGCTGCTGCACGACTTCGGCTTGCCCACCGCGCTGCCGGCCGGGCTGGCGCCCGAGGCGCTGCTGGCGCGCATGCGGCTG
>NZ_AQOJ01000815.1:0-7317 GCF_000364685.1 Xanthomonas sp. SHU 166 | reverse complement strand
GGCTGGTGCTGTGGCGCGGCATCGGCCACGCCGAGATCGTCCCCGACGTGGACGAGGCCGAGGTGCTGGCGGTGCTGGCCGCCGGCTGAAACACGGGCGCGCCAAGCGACCGGCCGCCGTTGTTCTCCGCAGCGGCACTCGCGCACCGGTCCATGCGGCTGCGCGGGCTCAGCGCGGCGCGGGCTCCAGCGACGCGTCCCCGCCCAGGGTGCGATACAGCGTCACCCGATTGGTGGCCGCGGTCAGTTCCACCGCGACCAGGCTGCGCTGCGCGGCGTAGTAGCTGCGCTGCGCATCCAGGTTGGACAGCGCGCTTTCCACGCCCTCGCGGTAGCGCTGCGCGCTGGCGTCGTAGGTGTTGGCGGCATCGGCGAGGAGCGCGCGCTGCGCCTGCACCTGCGCGTCGATGGTGCCGCGCCGGGCCAGGGCATCGGCCACTTCGCCGAAGGCGGTCTGCACGGTCTTTTCGTAACCGGCCACCGCGGCATCGCGCTGCGCCTCGGTGTAGCGCACGTTGGCGCGCGCCGCGCCGCCATCGAACACCGTGTAGGCGACGCCGGCACCCACCGACGCGGTGCGCGCATCATGGGTGAACAGCTGCGACAGCGCGGTGCTGGTCAGGCCCAGCAGACCGCTCAGGCTGATGCTGGGAAACAGCGCCGCGCGCGCCGCACCGATCTGGGCGTTGACCGCACGCAGTTCGTATTCGGCCTGCACCACGTCGGGCCGACGCAGCAGCACGCTGGTGTCCAGGCCGGTCGGCGGATCGCCGATGCTGGCCGCGACCTCCTCGATCGAACCCGGCAACAGTGCCGGATCGACCGGAGCGCCCACCAGCAACTGCAGCGCATTGACGTCCTGCGCCAGCGCCGTGGTCTGCGCGGCCAGGTCGGCCTGCGCGGCATGCAGCACCTGGTTGGCCTGGTCCAGGTCCGAGTGCGGCACAATGCCGCCATCCACTCGCTGTGCGGTCAGCGCCACGCTTGTGCCGGCGCTGCGCACGGTGTCCTGCGCGAGCGTCAGCAGGCTGCGATCGCTGGCATAGGTCAGCCAGGTCGTGGCGATGTCGCCGACCAGGGTCAGGCGCGTGGCCCGGGCCGCGGCTTCCTGTTCCAGGTAGCGCTGCTGCGCGGCCGCGCTCAGCGCGTGCAGACGGCCGAACAGATCCAGTTCGAACGCGGTGACGCCCAGGCCCAGGTCGTAACTGCTGGCATAGCCCGCCGCCGGTGCGGCCGCTGCGTTGCCGCCCTGGGTCGTGTCGTTGCCCGGCGCCGCGCCCTTGCCGCGATAGGAGCGCGTATAGGTCGCGCTGGTCCCCACCTCCGGCAGTAGGGCCGCGCGCTGGATCCGGTACTGCGCCCGTGCCTGAGCGATATCGGCGAGCGCGATCCGCAGGTCGCGGTTGTGGTCCAGCGCCTGCGCGATCAGCGCCTGCAGCCGCGGGTCGGTGAACACCTGCCGGTAGCTCAGCGACGGCAGCGTGGCCTCGTGCTGCGCCAGGTAGGCGTCGCCCACCGGCCACGACGGCGGGATCGGTGCGGCGGGACGCACATAGGCCGGCGTCAGGCTGCACGCCGACAGCAGACACGCGGCGCCAAGCGCGAGCGCGCGCATCAGGCCGGCTCCGGCAGCGTCGGCGCCGACGGCGGCGCGGTGCCGTTGCGACGTGCGCGGCGGCGCGCTAGCCACTCGGCCATCGCGATGTGGAAGGCCGGCGTCAGGTACAGGGTCAACGCCTGCGAGAACAGCAGGCCGCCGACCACGGCGATGCCGAGCGGGCGCCGCGCCTCGGCGCCGGCGCCGAAACCCAGCGCGATCGGCAACGAGCCCAGCACCGCCGCCAGGGTGGTCATCATGATCGGGCGGAAGCGCACCGTCGCCGCTTCCAGCATCGCCGCGCGCGGCTGCTGCCAACGCGCATCGCCCGAGCGCTCCAGGTCCAGCGCGTAGTCCACCATCATGATGCCGTTCTTCTTGACCAGCCCGACCAGCAGGATCAGGCCGACGAAGCTGAAGAGATTGAGCTCCTGACGGAACAGCACCAGCATCAGGATGGCGCCGAACCCGGCCAGCGGCAGCGAGGTCAGGATGGTGATCGGGTGCAGCGCGTTCTCGTACAGGATCGCCAGCACGCCATAGATCAGCAGCACGGTGATCAGCAGCAGCATCGGCAGCGTCTTCATCGAATTCTCGAAAGCCTGCGCCGAGCCGGCGAACTGGCCGCTGATGGCGCGCGCGTCGTCCTTGCCCAGGGTCTGCGCCATCAGGTTGCCGATGCCGGCGGCGGCCTCGCCCAGCGACACGCCCGGCGCCAGGTTCATCGACAGCGTCACCGCCGGCAGGCCGGCGTAATGGTTGATCGCCACCGGCCCCACGCCCATGCGCACGTCGGCCACCGCGCGCAGCGGCACCATCGGACCGCCGGCCGCGGTCAGCACCGCGCTGGTGCCGGAGCTGCTGTTGGAGGTCTGCGTGCCGATCGCGGTGATGCCGGGATTCTGGTTGCCGTTGAACGACAGCGCATCCAGGCCGTTGAGGTCGGCCTGCGCCGCCGGGTCCACCTGCAGCAGCACTTCGTACTGATCGGTGTCGCCGTAGATGGTGCTGATCTTGCGGCCACCGTAGGCGCTGGCCAGGGTGTCCTGCAGGCCGGCGGCGGTGACGCCCAGCGCGGCGGCCTGCTCGCGGTGCAGCACCACCTCGATCTCCGGGTTCTTGAGCTGCAGGTCGCTCTGCGGATCCTGCACGTCGCGCAGTTGCCGCAGGCGTTGCAGGATGCTGTCGGACTGGGCGTACAGCGCCTTCTGGTCGGTGGATTGCAGCACGTACTGCAGCGATCCGTTCGAGGCCGTCGGCCCCATGTCGATCGCCGGCGGATTGCGCATGTTGAGGGTGATGCCCTGGATCGCGGCGACCTGCTTGCGCACGTCCTGGATCACCTCCTCGGCGCTGCCGCTGCGCTCGGACAGCGGCTTGAGCCCGATCAGCAGGCGCCCGCTGTTGCTGAGCGAATTGTCCGAACCGATCACCGATTCGACGTTGGCCACGTTGGGATTGCGCTGAATGATCTTCACCACCGCCGCCTGCTTGGCGACGAAGTCGGCGAAAGCGGTGCCCTCGGGCACGCGGGTGTCGCCGTCGATCTTTCCCGAATCCACCTGCGGGATGAAGCCCTTCTCGACCACGGCATAGACGCCGGCGGTGCCGACCAGGGTGGCCACACCGATGACGCACATCAGGCCGATGCGCTCGGTCGCCCAGGCCAGCGAGCGCGCGTAGCCGCGCTGGCTGGCGTCGACCAGGCGGTCGAAGCGCTCGAACACCCAGCCCGCGCTCTTCTTCGGGTCGAGCCAGCGGCTGGCGAGCATCGGGGTGAGGGTCAGCGAGACGATGCCGGACAGGATCACCGCGATCGCGATCACCATGCCGAACTCGGAGAACAACCGCCCGACCAATCCGCCCATGAACACGATCGGCAGGAACACCGCCGACAGCGACACCGTCATCGACAGCACGGTGAAGCCGATCTCGCGCGAGGCGGCGATGGCCGCGTCCATGCGGCTGGCGCCCTGCTCGGCGTGGCGGACGATGTTCTCGATGACCACGATGGCATCGTCGACCACGAAGCCGACCGACAGGGTCAGCGCCAGCATCGAGATGTTGTCGAGGCTGAAGTGCAGCAGGCGCATCACCGCGAAGGTGCCGATCAGCGAGGTCGGCAGCACCAGCGCCACGATCAGGGTCGCCATCCAGCTGCGCAGGAACAGCAGGATCACAACGATCACCAGCACCAGCGAGCCGACCAGGGTCCACTCCACGTCCTCCACCGACGCGCCGATGTAGTCGCCGCGGTCGTAGAGCACGTCGAGCTGGGCGTCGCCGGGCAGCTGCGCGCGGATTCCCGGCAGCGCCGCCTGGATGCCCTGGGTCACCGACAGCGTGTTGGCGCCCGGCTGGCGGTGGATGTTGATCTCGATCGCGCGCTGGCCGTTGAGCGAGGCGGCGGTCTGCAGGTTCTCGACGCTGTCCTCGGCATGGCCGACGTCGCGCAGGCGCACCGGCGCACCGTCCGCATAGCTCAGCACCATGGCGTCGAAATCGGCGGCGCGCTTGAGCTGGCCGTCGGCGCGCACGGTGTAGGACCGCGCGCGCCCCATCAGCGTGCCGGCCGGCGCATTGCTGTTGCCCGCCTGCACCGCCGACACCACCTGGTCGAAGCCCAGGTGGCGGGCGGCGAGCAGGTGCGGGTTGACGAACAGGCGTACCGCGTACTTCTGCGCGCCGTTGACATCGATCTGGCCGGCGCCCGGCACCGAGGCCAGGCGCAACGCCACGCGGTCTTTGGCGAACTGGTTGAGCAGCGGCAGCGCGATGGTCCTGGAGCGCAGGATCAGGTGCATGATCGGCGCGGCGCTGGGATCCTCCTTCTGGATCTGCGCCGGATTGATCTCGCGCGGCAGCAGGCCGGCCGCCTGCGACACCGCGTTCTGCACGTCCTGCGCGGCGGCATCGACATTGCGGCTCAACGCGAACTGCAACACGATGCGCGTACTGCCGACGCTGCTGGTCGAACTCATCGTGTCCAGCCCGGGCAGGCCGCTGAACTGGCGCTCCAGCGGCGTCGCCACCGCCGCCGCCATGGTCTCGGGATTGGCGCCGGGTAGCGACATGTTGACGGTGATGGTCGGGAAGCTGACGTCGGGCAGCTCGCTGACCGGCAGCGCGAAGTAGGCCATGCCGCCGGCCAGCACCAGCGCGATCATCAGCACCGAGGTCATCACCGCGCGGCGGATGAACAGCGCCGACAGATTCACGCAGGCCGTCCGGTCGCCGCCGCGGTCGGCGTGGCGTGCGGGTTGCCGGATTGCACCGCGGTGCCGTCGCGCAGTTCGTTGGGCACGGTGAGGATGACGCGATCGCCCGCGCGCAGACCCTTGGCGATCACCGCCTGCCCGTCGACCATCCGCGCCACGGTCAGCGGCCGCGACACGGCATGGCCCTCGACCACGCAGTACACGTACGGCCCCTGCTGTCCCTGCTGCAAGGCGCTCTCGGGCACCGACAGCGCCTGCGGGTCCTCGGCCAGGATCACCCGCACGGTGACGAACTGCCCCGGCCACAGCGTGGCGCCGGCGTTGGCGAAGCGTGCGCGCAGCTCCAGCGTGCCGCTGCTGGTGTCGAAGGCGTTGTCGAGAAACGCCACCTCGCCGCGCTCGAGCAGCGTGCCGCTCACCGCATCCAGCGCCAGCACCGGCAGCCCCAGGCCCTGGTGCCCCAGCGGCGCGGCGCGCACGGCATCGACCTGCACATGCGCCAGCGCGAAACGCACTTCGATCGGCGTGCTGACGTTGAGCGTGACCAGCGCGGTGCTGGACCCGCTGGACACCAGGTTGCCCGGCTTGACCGCGATGGCGCCGGCGCGGCCGTCGATGGGCGCGCGGATCTGGGTATAGGCCAGCGACAGCTGCGTCTGCTCGACCTGGGCCTGGTCGGCGGCGACGGTGCCGCGCAGCGAGCGCAGCGTGTCGGCCGCGGTGGTGTAGGTCTTGGGATCGACCGCGCCGGTCCTGGACAGCTTGGCGTAGCGCGCCTCGGTATCGGCCGCATCCGCCGCCAGCGCCTGGTCGCGGGCCAGGGTGGCGCGCGCCTGCGCCAACGCCGCGCGCAGCGGACGCGGATCGATGGTAAACAGCAGTTGCCCGGCGTGGACCTGTTCGCCGTCGTGGATCAGCACCGACTGCAGCACCCCGTCGGCCTGCGCGCGCACCTCCACGGTCTGCGGCGACAGCAGGGTGCCGGAGGTTTCGATGATGTCCGGCACCCGGTGCGGCGCGACCGTCATGGTCTGCACGCGCAAGGGCTCGGGCGCCGGCGCGGGCTGCTGGCGGTGTGCGCGCCAAACCCAGCCGCCAAGGATCAGCAGGCACAGCACCGCCAATCCGGCGAAGACAACGACCCGACCAAGACCGCGCGCCCTGCGTGGCGTTTGATAAGCGCTCGCGCGACGGCGTGGCGCGCGCAACGACATGACATCGTCGGAAATGGCAGCAGGCCGCGCGGGATCCCGTCCCGCGCCGACGTTTGGGTGCTGCCCAGGGAACCGCCCATCGCTCTGGCTTCGCATGCCGGCCGCGTCCGCACTCGTGGTGATTGGCGATGCCGTGACACCAGGATCTCTGTGCGCACGCAGCGGCATAGCCTGCTCCAATGACGCCAGATCGCCAGTGATGGCTCCGTGATAGAACGCACATCAGAACGCGCAGTGTGCGTCGCCCTGTACACGCGTCATCGACGGCGGCACGTCCCGGGCGCCATCGAAGCCCCCGCCGGTCAGGAGCGGATCCCGAACGCTCACGGACTGCCGTCGCGCTCCACCACCAGCACCCGCGCCGGACCCTGCGGGTGCGCCACATGCTCGGTGCCTTCCGGCGCATGGAACACGTCGCCGGCTTGCAGCAGCACCGCCTGCTCGGTGCCGTGCGCGCGCCAGCGCATCTGCACCTGCCCATCCAGCACCACGAATACTTCCGCCCCGTCGTTGACGTGCCAAACGTACGATTGGTCGGTCCAATGGATGCGCACGCCGATCCCGTCCAGCAGCGCCACCGGCAGCGCCTCCCAGGCACGGCGGCCGGTGAACTCGCGCGCACGCAGCACCCGCGGCATGCCGCTCATGCCAGGTCCCGCGCGCGGCGGTTGGACTGAAGCACGTTGTCGTGCGGCAGCGGTAGTCCCGCCTGCACCGCCGCGATCCACTGCGCGGTGTCGGCGACTGCAGCGAAGTTGCTGTGAAACACCACCCCGAATACCCGATGGATCTCCTCGGCGCTGGCCTGGCCGGCGGCGTTGGCATACGGCAGCGCGCCGCTGGCGTCGCCCAGCACTTCCACCGCCAACCCGCGGTGGAAGGCCTCGTACACGGTGGAGGCGTTGCAGTTGTGGGTCATGTAGCCGGCCACGGTCAGGGTGTCGATCACGTGCTGCTGCAGCCAGTCGGCCAGCTCGGTGTCGGCGAACACGCTCGGCCGGGTCTTGCGCAGCAGCCACGCATGCGGCCGCGCGGCGACCTGCGGGTGCAACGCCCAACCGGCGCTGCCGTCGGCGAACACCGGCGCCTGCGCCGGCGCGGTGTGCTGCACCACCAGCACCGGCACGCCGTGCGCCTGCGCCGCGTCCATGGCCTGCAAGATGTTGGGCAACGACTGCGCCACCGGCGGATGGGCGATGGGCAGCGCACCGTCGAAGTACTCATTCTGGACATCGATGACCAGCAGGGCGCGGCGGGGAGAAGACATGCGGTGGCTCCGGGGCGAAGGA
>NZ_AQOJ01000814.1:0-466 GCF_000364685.1 Xanthomonas sp. SHU 166 | reverse complement strand
CGGCCAGTGTCGGCGGCCGCACCCGCGCCGACGAGTGGCCCGAAACACCGTTTTCGCTAAAATCGGGCCATGTCGCCGCATCGCATCGCCGTGGTCGCCTTCGACCGCATCAGCCCCTTCCACCTGGCGGTGCCCTGCCAGGTGTTCGAGGCGCGGCCGGACACCGACCTGCCGGCCTTCGACCTGCGGGTCTGTGCGGCCGACCCGGGTCCGCTGCGCACCGACGCCGGCTTCGCCATCCAGGTGCAGCACGGCCTGGAGGCGCTGGACGGTGTCGACACGGTGATCGTGCCGTCCTGGCGCGATGTCGCCGAACCGGCACCTGCGGCGCTGTGCCAGGCGCTGCACCGCGCCCACGCCGCCGGCGCGCAAGTGGTCGGGCTGTGCCTGGGCACCTTCGTGCTGGCCGACGCCGGCCTGCTCGACGACCGCCCCGCCACCACCCACTGGGCGGCGCTGGCGCGCT
>NZ_AQOJ01000813.1:0-4174 GCF_000364685.1 Xanthomonas sp. SHU 166 | reverse complement strand
ACCGTCGCCGGCATCGACTGCTGCCTGCACCTGGTGCGGCGCCGCCACGGCGCCGAGGTCGCCAACCGCATCGCCCGGCGCCTGGTGGTGGCGCCGCACCGCCAGGGCGGGCAGGCGCAGTACATCGAACAGCCGCTGCCGGCCAGCCGCCGCGACGCCCAGTTGGGCCCGACCCTGGACTGGATGCTGCAGCGCCTGGACCAGCCGCTGCGCCTGGACGCGCTGGCCGCGCACGCGCGGATGAGTCGGCGCAGCTTCACCCGGCAGTTCCGCCAGGTGACCGGGACCACCGTGGTGCAGTGGCTGGCGCACCAGCGCCTGGTCCGCGCCCAGCAACTGCTGGAGCGCACCGACCTGCCGCTGGAGCGCATCGCCGCCGACTGCGGCTTCGGCAGTGCCGGCGCGCTGCGCCTGCAGTTCACGCGCGACCTGGGGTTGCCGCCGTCGGCGTATCGCCGCGGCTTCCGTGCCGGCTGAGCGGCCGCTGCGTTCCGCCGACCGGGCCACGTCGCCTGCACCGGCACCCGCTACAATCGGCACATGCGCGTCTTCCTCCAGCAACGCCCCGACGGCAACGAGCCGCCACGCTACCTGCAGCTGACCCTGCAGCCGGACCTGCTCGGCGGCTGGGAACTGTTGCGCGAGAGCGGCCAGATCGGCGGCCGCGCGCAGCTGCGGCGCGAGCTCTACCTGCAGCAGGAAGACGCCAACGCCGCCTTCGAGAAAGCCCGCGACGCCCAGCTCAAGCGCGGCTTCCAGGTCATGTTCACCCGTGGCGCCGACGCGCCGCGCTAAGGAATCCCCCATGCTCAAGAACGACCGCCTGCTGCGCGCGCTGCGCCGCGAGCCCGTGGACCAGACCCCCGTGTGGCTGATGCGCCAGGCCGGGCGCTACCTGCCCGAGTACCGGGCCACCCGCGCCCGCGCCGGCAGCTTCCTGGCCATGGCCAAGACCCCGGAACTGGCCTGCGAAGTGACCCTGCAGCCGCTGGCGCGGTTCCCGCTGGACGCGGCGATCCTGTTCTCGGACATCCTCACCATCCCCGATGCGATGGGCCTGGAGCTGTACTTCGTCGAAGGCGAAGGCCCCAAGTTTCGCCACCCCGTGCGCGATGCCGCGGCGATCGCCCGGCTCGGCGTGCCGGACATGGAGACCGAGCTGCGCTACGTGATGGACGCGGTGCGGGTGATCCGCCGCGAACTGGACGGCAGCGTCCCGCTGATCGGCTTCTCCGGCAGCCCCTGGACCCTGGCCTGCTACATGGTCGAGGGCGGCGGCAGCGACAACTACGCGCGGATCAAGGCGCTGGCGCTGAACGATCCGGCGGCGCTGCACGCGCTGCTGTCGGTCAACACCGACGCGGTGATCGCCTACCTGGCGGCGCAGCGCGCGGCCGGTGCGCAGGCGTTGCAGGTGTTCGACACCTGGGGCGGTGTGCTGAGCCCGGCGATGTACCGCGAGTTCTCACTGCCCTACCTGCAGCGCATCGCCCGCGAACTGGCGCGCGGCGACGGCGCCGAGCGCACCCCGCTGATCCTGTTCGGCAAGGGCAATGCGCCCTATCTGGAAGAGCTCGCGGCCTCCGGTGCGGAAGGCGTGGGCGTGGACTGGACCATCGACCTGGCCGACGCCGCGCGCCGTACCGGCGGCCGCGTCGCCCTGCAGGGCAACCTCGACCCGGCGATGCTGTACGGCGCGCCGGAGGCGATCGACCGCGAGGTGCAACGCGTGCTGCGCAGCTATGCCGACGGCAACGGCGGCTCGCTGGACGGCCATGTGTTCAATCTCGGTCACGGCCTGTCGCCGGACATGCAGCCCGAGCATGTTGGCGCGCTGGTGGAGGCGGTGCAGCGGCATAGTCGGCGTGGTTGAACGCCGGGATTCGGGATTCGGGATTCCAGTCTCGCGCACGGTCGGCGATCTGACCGTGCGCTCGATCTCTTGCGCTTTCGCGTAGGAGCGGCTGCCTGCTAGGCGCAATCCACCGAGGCGTCCGCAGTATGGATCGCTGAGCGCGCGCTGCATCGCAAGCGCGCAACTGCACGACACGGCGACGCGATCTGCGCGATCCTAGTGCTCCCCCCGCGTCACCCTGCGTGCCGATGTCCGCGCCCTCCTCCGATCCGATCGCCGTTCCCAACGCGCGCAGTTTCCGTCCGCTGCTGTGGCTGGTGTCGCTGGCCATCTTCATGCAGATGCTCGATGCCACCATCGTCAACACCGCGTTGCCGGCGATGGCGCGCAGCCTGGGCGAGAGCCCGCTGCAGATGCAGTCGGTGGTCTTCAGCTACGCGCTGGCGGTGGCGATGTTCATTCCCGCCTCGGGCTGGATCGCCGACCGCTACGGCACGCGCCGCACCTTCCTGACCGCGATCGTGCTGTTCACCCTCGGCTCGCTGCTGTGCGCGGCAGCGCCGCGGCTGCCGTATCTGGTGGCCGCACGGGTGCTGCAGGGCATCGGCGGCGCGATGCTGCTGCCGGTCGGCCGGCTGGCGGTGATGCGCTCGGTGTCGCGCGCGCAGTTCCTCAGCGCGATGAGCTTCATCGCCATTCCCGCGCTGATCGGGCCGCTGGTCGGGCCGACCCTGGGCGGCTGGCTGGTGCAGGTGGCGTCCTGGCACTGGGTGTTCCTGATCAACCTGCCGATCGGCGCGATCGGCTTCGCCGCGGCGCTGAAGATCATGCCGGACTTCTACGGCGAGCAGCGCACCCGCTTCGACCTGGTCGGCTACGCGATGCTGGCCTTCGGCATGGTCGCGCTGTCGCTGGCGCTGGACGGCATCTCCGAGCTGGGCCTGCGCCACGCCTTCGTGATGCTGCTGGCGATCGCCGGGCTGGCGGCGCTGATCGGCTACTGGCTGCACGCGGCCAACGCGGCGGCGCCGCTGTTCCCGCTGCACCTGTTCAAGGTCGCCAGCTTCCGCATCGGCATCCTCGGCAACCTGTTCTCGCGCGTGGGCAGCGGCAGCATGCCGTTCCTGATCCCGCTGCTGTTGCAGGTGGGCCTGGGCATGAGCCCGATGAACGCCGGGCTGATGATGATCCCGGTGGCGCTGGCCGGGATGGCCTCCAAGCGCGCGGCGGTGAAGCTGGTGGAGCGCTTCGGCTACCGGCGCGTGCTGATGACCAACACCGTGCTGGTCGGCACCGCGATGGCCAGCTTCCTGCTGTTCGACGCCGGCCAGCCGCTGGGCTGGCGGCTGCTGCAGCTGGCGCTGTTCGGTGCGGTCAACTCGCTGCAGTTCACCGTCATGAACACCGTGACGCTGCGCGACCTGGACCGCGACCAGGCCAGCGCCGGCAACAGCCTGCTGTCGATGGTGATGATGCTCGCCACCGGCTTCGGCGCCGCGGCCGCCGGCAGCCTGTTGGCCGCGTTCAACACCCATCTCGGCGACACCCACGGCGCCACCGCGGCGCTGCATGCGACCTTCGTCTGCGTCGGCGCGATCACCCTGACCTCGACCCTGATCTTCTGGCAGCTGCCGGATACGCGGCCGTTGCCGAAGCAGGTGGAGGAAGTGGCGGAGTAGCCGAAAAGCGGGGATTGGGGAGTCGGGATTGGGGAGTCGCAGGAGCGGGATGCGCGACCTGCTCCATGTGGGAGGGACTTCAGTCCCGACTGCATGCAGCCTGGAAGGCACCTGCCCTCTGCTGGTCACACCTGCTGCGGATACCGGACGGGTGTGACTTACCTGCCCTCCTCGCTCCTGCTGCCTTCTCCATCTTCTGGCGCCTCCACCGCCTTCGCCAGCATCTCGCCCGTCACCGGCTTGCGCAGGAACCCGCTGAAACCGGCGGCATGCGCCTGCGGCTCGGCGTCGGCGTCGGCACGGGCGGTGACCGCGATCAGCGGCATGCCGTAGCCGAAGGCGCGCAACTGCCGCGCCAGCGCCAGGCCGTCCAGGCCGGGCAGGTCCAGATCGAGCAGGGCGATGTCGAACGTGCTGGCCGCCGCTTCGGTCAGCGCGGCCAGCGCGTGCGCGGCGTGGGTGACGTGGTGGCCGCGTGCGCGCAGCAGGCCGCCGACCACTTCGGCCACGGTCGGATCGTCTTCGACCAGCAGGATCCGCCGCGGCGCCGCGGCACTGGCGGACGCGCGGGCGTCGCGTGGCGCCTGCGGCAGCGGCTCGGGCACCCACGGCAACGGCAGGTCGACCACGAAGCGGGTGC
>NZ_AQOJ01000812.1:0-2680 GCF_000364685.1 Xanthomonas sp. SHU 166 | reverse complement strand
GGCTTCAGCCAGCCGCGCCGCGGCTGCCAGTGCGGCGGCGCCGGTTCCACCGGGAACGCCAGCGGCGCACGGCCCTTCAGCGAGCTGAGCATCGGGATCAGGGTCATCGACACCACCAGCGAGATCGCGATGGCGATCGCCACAGTCAGCGCCTGGTCGCGGAACAGTTGCCCGGCCACGCCTTCCACGAACACCAGCGGCAGGAACACTGCGATCGTGGTCAGGGTCGAGGCGACCACCGCCATGCCCACCTCGCGGGTGCCGACGATCGCCGCATCGAGCACGCTCAGGCCGCGCTCGCGCGCCTTGGCGATGCTTTCCAGCACCACGATCGAGTCGTCCACCACCAGGCCGGTGGCCAACGCCAACCCGCCCAGCGACATCACGTTGAGGCTCAGGCCGAGCCGGTCCATGAAGAAGAACGTGGTCACGATCGACACCGGCAGCGACAGCCCGATCACGAACGTGCTCCACCCATCGCGCAGGAACAGGAAGATGATCAGGATCGCCAGCAGGCCGCCGATCACCGCATCCTTCTTGACGTCGCCGATGGCGTGCTCGATGAAGCGCGACTGGTCTTCCAGCGTGGTCAGCTCGGCGTCGGCGGGAATCTGCGCCTGCAGTTGTTCCAGGCGCTTGCGCAGCGCCGCCGCGGTGGCCACGGTGTTGGCGTCGCCCTCCTTGTAGATGGCCAGTTCCACCGCCTCCTTGCCGCCCAGGCGGATGATCGCCTCGCGCTCCTTATAGCCCTGCCGCACCTGCGCCACGTCCTTGAGTCGGATCGGCATGCCGCCGGCGACGGTGGTGGTGGTGCTGGAGGTCGCGCTCTGCGCCGCCGAGGCCGCCGCGATCGCGGCTTCCGAGCCGGTGGAGGCGGCGATCGCGTACATCTGCTGCAGGGCCGCGTCGGCCGCGTTGCCGCCGGCGCCCTGGGTGGTCAGCAACAGGTTGCGGATCTCGTCCAGGTCGGCGAACTGGTTGACCGTGCGCACCAGGTAGCGCTGCGTGCCCTGCTCCAGGCGCCCGCCGGAGAGATTGACGTTCTCGTCCTTGAGCCGCGCGATCACCGTGTCGATCGGCATGTTGAGCTGCGCCAGCCGCTGCTGGTCGATATCGACCTGGATCTCGTCCTCCAGCCCACCGCCGACCTTGACCGCGGCCACGCCCTGCACCGGCTCCAGCTTCTTCTTCAGGTCCTCGTCTGCGTAGCGACGCAACTGGGTCAGCGCGCGCACCGCCTCGGCGTCGCTGTGCGCGGCGGTCTTGCTCGACAGCACCAGGCGCATGATCGGTTGGGTGGACGGATTGAAGCGCAGCAGCACCGGCGCCTTGGCCTCCAGCGGCAGCGACAGCGCCTCCATCTTGTCGCGCACCTCCAGGCTGGCCTGGTCCATGTTGGTGCCCCAGGCGAACTCCAGCACCACGTCGCTCTGCCCGGTGCGCGAGACCGACTTGAGCTTGCGCAGGTTCTTGACCACGCCGACGGCTTCTTCGACCGGCTCGGTCACCAGCGTCTCGATCTCCGACGGCGCGGCGCCGGCGTACTCAGTGCGCACGGTCAGGGTCGGATAGCTCAGGTCCGGCAGCAGGTTGACCTTGAGCCCGTGCAGCGCGATCGCGCCGAACAGCAGCATGGTCAGCGTGATCATCGCGATGGTCACGCGGCGGCGGGTGGCGAATTCGACCAGGCCGCCGCCGTGCGCGGTGGCGGGCGCAGGCGGTGCGTGCGCGTCGGAATCGGCGTCGTGCATCAGCGCGCTCCGGCGGTGGTGGCCGGGGCGGCGTCGGCCAGCTCGCGCTGCGGCGCGATCACCTGCACGCGGCTGCCGTCGCGCAGCGCGACCTTGCCGGCGGTGACGACCTGGTCGCCGGCCTGCAGGCCCTGGCGGATCTCCACCCACGGCCCTTCGGCATAGCCCAGCGTCACCGGCACCCGCGCGACCTTGCCGGCGACCACGCGGAACACCGCCGGCTCGCCATCGTCGAGCAGCGCCAGCCGCGGCACCACCAGCGCATCGGCGCGCTGGTCGTAATCGATGCGGATGCGGCCGAACATGCCCGGCTGCAGCGCTTCCGCCCCCTCGTCGAAAGCGCAGACCACGCGGAAGGTGCCGCTGCCGGCATCCACCACCGGCGCGATGCGGTCGACCCGGCCGCGGAACTGCTTGCCCGGCAGCGCGTCGGCCAGCAGGGTCACCGGCTGCCCGGTCTTGAGCGTGGCCAGTTCGCGCTCGGGCACGTTGAGCGTGGCCTCCAGCCGCGAGTCGTCGACGATGCGGAAGATCGGCGTATTGATCTGCACGAAGTTGCCGGTCTTGATCGAACGCGAGGCGATCACCCCGGAGATCGGCGCCACCACCGTGGCATAGGACAGCTCCAGCGCGGCCAACTGGTGTTGCGCGCGCACGTTGGCCAGGTCGTATTTGATCTGGTCGACGTCGGCGGCGCTGACCAGTTGCTGGCCCACCAGTTGCTGCGAGCGGCGGTAGTTGTTCTCCAGCTTGCGCAGTTGCGCCTCGCTCTGCGCCAGCGCCAGGCGCGCGCGGTCCGGGTCCAGCCGCACCAGCGGCTGCCCGGCGCGCACCTGCTGGCCTTCCTCGGCCAGCACCGCCAGGGCCACGCCGGAGGTCTTGGCGACCACCTGCGATTCGGCGCGCGCTTCCAGCGCCGCGGTGCCGCT
>NZ_AQOJ01000811.1:0-363 GCF_000364685.1 Xanthomonas sp. SHU 166 | reverse complement strand
GGCGGCTGGCCGCCGCCACCTCCACCGGCACCGCCTCCGGCGCCTTCTCGCTGTCGGCGACCTTGGCCTTGGCCTCGGCGGCCGGCTTGCAGGCGCTCAGCAGCAGCGTGGTGGTGACCAGCAGCGCGGCAGCGCAAGTGGCAGTGCGGCGCATCAGCGGTCGCGTCATCGTCGTGTCCTTGGTGGATGGCGTGAATGGTGTTGTAGATAAGTAGATCACCAAACGACGTCGTGCCGTATGCCCCAAAGGTCACGGGTCGCCCACCGCCGCCAGTTTCGGAGCCGCGAAAGGTGAGGCTATACTCGGGCCGTTCCGTGTTCCCCCACGCCGGAACCCCAATCCGTCCTCCGGACCACGAAACC
>NZ_AQOJ01000810.1:0-1763 GCF_000364685.1 Xanthomonas sp. SHU 166 | reverse complement strand
CCCCCCAGCCGCTAGCCGCTTGTTTTGCTCTGGCCGTACTCGTTTCTGTTGGGGCCGCCCCGGCCGTGGCGCAGACCGCGCCGGCGCCCGCCGCTCCCGCTCCCGCCGCCGCAGCCGCGGCACCTGCGCCTGTTCAGGGCAACGCGGCCAACGGCCGGGTGCTCACCTACACCTGCCAGGGCTGCCACGGCGTCACCGGCTACAAGAACGCCTATCCCAGCTACCGCATCCCCAAGATCGGCGGGCAGTCGGCGCAGTACCTGACCCAGGCGCTGACCGAATACCGGCTCGGCAAGCGCAAGCATCCGACCATGCAGGCCCAGGCGGAAAGCTTCTCCGACCAGGAGATCGCCGACATCGCCGCTTTCCTGTCCACCCTCAAGTAGGCCTCTCATGCCGAACGCCGCGCACGCCTTGCGTCCCGCCCTCGTCCTGCTTGCCGCCCTGTGCCTGGGGGCCTGTTCGCAATCGCAGGTGGAATCCACCAGCAAATCCGCCGGCGACCCCGGCCACGCCAGCGGCGAGCACGGTTCCGGCTCCTCCGCCGGCCTGCCCGGCGGGCGCATCGACGCCGGCGACAAGCTGGCCCACGCCAAGGGCAAGGCCACCGGGCAGAGCTGCATCGACTGCCACGGCGCCGACGGCAACGCGCCGATCGACCCGACCTATCCCAAGCTCGGCGGCCAGTACGGCGATTACCTGGCACACGCGCTGCAGGCCTATCGCGGCGGCACCCGCACGCATCCGCTGATGAGCCCGCAGGCAGCGCAGCTGAGCGACCAGGACATCGCCGACCTGGCCGCCTACTTCGGCTCGCGCAGCAGCCAGTTGCGCGATTTGCACGGCGTGAACTGAGCGCACCGCGCGCAGGGATCTCGCACGCCACATGACGCGCGCGGTCGCCTGCACCAGACTGCGCCGAGCAGCGGCGACGGGACTGCGCACAGCGCGCGCTCCGGATGCGACACCGTCGACGCGTGACCAGCTCGCCGCCACGTTCGCGTGGTGCGCGATCCGGTGTCGCTTCGCCCCTATCCAATGACGTGAGGCACACACGCAAGAGCGGCTTCAGCCGCTCTTACGAAACAGCACGTCGTGCGCGACGGGTTGTTTGGTGCTGCCTTTCAGTCGCGACGAGCCCTCGCAGGCAACGCCGTGCCAGCTGAAGCCATCCACTTGGACCAAACCGCGCCCGGTCCGCGTGTGCCGCAGCTGGTGATGTGCGGCGCCCGCATGTGTGAGCGGGCGGGTACCCCGCCACTCAGCGACTGCCGTTGTCTTCCTGCAGCTCGCGCTTGAACGGCACGTTCGGCGGCGGCCGCGCGCCAGCCGGCTGCTCGTTGAGATTGGGGTCGGTGATGCTGCAGCCGCCGCCCACCTGCAGGATCGAGACCACGCAGGAAATGCTGCTGGTGGTGCCCGGAATCGGGATCTTCACCGACTTGATGCCGCGCCGCACCCACTCCTCCAGCAGCGTCGCGTTCGGCAGCCAGTACTTGTCGAACGAGGTCGGCGTGTAGTCGTACGGCGGGCGCTTGAGCCACTCGCCGGCCTTTTCGATGCGCTCGCGCGTCCAGGTGTCGGTCTCGGAACCGGGTGCGCTGCGCGCCGGTGCCTGGTCGTTGCCGCGGCCATCGGCCAGGCGCACGCTGCCGTCGGCATTGAACAGGCCGCCACCCTTGCTGGCGCCGGCACCGGCATCGCCGGGGCGGTTGCGTGCGGCCGCGCCCCAGTCGTCGCCGCGCTGCGGCGTGGCCCAGCCG
>NZ_AQOJ01000809.1:0-6316 GCF_000364685.1 Xanthomonas sp. SHU 166 | reverse complement strand
TGGCGCACGCACTGGCGATGCTGGCGGTGCTCGGCGCCAGCCTGTGGGGCGCGCTGTTCCTGAGCTATCTGCCGCATACCGGCGCGGTGGTGCGCTACGGCTCTGCGCTGCTGTGGGCCGCCTTGGGCGGCGCGGCGCTGTGGGGGCTGCGGCATCCGCGCGAGTACCGCGTGCTGCCGCTGCTGTTCGCGGTCGGCTGCGCCGGCATGGCGGTGGGCTGGTCGGCGCTGCAGCCGCAGCAGAACCGCGACTGGGCCGACGATGTCGCGCAACTGTTGCAGCCGCAGGTGGACGGGCACGTGGTGACCCTGCACAACGTGCGCAATTTCGCCTGGCGCAGCGACCACGACTACACCCCGCGCTGGGAGACGCGCCGCTACGACCTGGAGCGGCTGGCCTCGGCGGACCTGACGCTGTCGTACTGGATGGGGCCGGCGATCGCCCACACCCTGGTCTCGTTCGGCTTCGACGACGGCCGTCGCGTGGTGTTCTCGCTGGAGATCCGCAAGGAGCGCGGCGAGGCGTTCTCGGCGCTGGCCGGGTTCTTCCGCAATTTCGAGCAGGTGATGGTCGCCGCCGACGAACGCGACATCCTGGCGGTGCGTAGCAACGTGCGCGGCGAGGACGTCTATCTGTACCGGCTCAACCTGTCGCGTGCGCAACTGCGCCAGCTGTTCCTGGGCTATGTGGCGCGGGCGCAGCAACTGCAGCGCACGCCGCGGTTCTACAACACCGCCACCAGCAACTGCACCACCATCGTGTTCGAGCTGGCGCGCAAGCTCGATCCCGCACTGCCGCTCGACATCCGCCTGCTGCTGTCCGGCTACCTGCCGTCTTACGTCTACGCGCAGCACGGCTTCGTGCCCGGCTACAGCCTGGCCACGCTGCGCGCGCGCGGCCGCATCGGCGAACGCGCGCGCGCGGCTGGCGTTGGCGACGACTTCTCCACGCGCATCCGCGCCGGCATTCCCGGCGACGATCCCGCCGTCGCGCCATGATCTTGTACTCACGTCTTGCGCGGTGCGCGGGCACCGCGCTGCTGGCTGCCGGGCTGCTGCTCGGCAGCGGTTGTGCGATGGTCAGCGTGCAGTCGCGCAGCGCTGCCGACTACATCGCCACCCAGCGCGGCGACGTGCTCAGCACCGGCAAACTCAGCGATGCCAGTCTGGAGACGTTGCGCGTGCTCGCGCTCGACCCCAAGACCTGCGAGGCCGACGTTGCGGCCTGCGCCACGCAGCTGCGCGCCCTGCAGGGGCTGGACCAGGAGCGGCGGCTGGCGACCCTGTCGGAGCTGTGGGTGCATGCGGCCAATGTGCGCACGCCGCGGCAGGCGAGGGCGCTGGACGACGCGACGCTGCAGGCCTGGCTGGAGGCGGCGCGCTACGCTTACGCCTACCTGTTCTACACCCAGCGCCCGGCCAGTGCGCGCGCCTTCGAGGACCGGCAGACCCAGGTGCGCGACTACTACAACTACGCCGTGCAGCAGGTGGTCGGCGAGCTGTTCCTGCGCTGGCGCGCCGGCAGCGCCAGCGGCGAGTTACACGACGACGACACGCTGCGCACGGCCGGCTGGCAGGTGCGCGCGGACATGGGCAGCTTCCGCCTGCCGGGTGGCGTGGCACGGCCGGACGCGATGCTGCCGGCGTCGACGCTGCGCTTCGATGGCTTACGCAGCACCTACCGTCGCGACGGCTTCGGTGCCGAACTGGTCGCGGAGATCGCACCGTCCAAGGTCGGCGACCCGACCGCGGCGGCGGCCGCCAAGGCCACGCCAAACCCGCACGCGCCGGCGTTCAGCGAGATGCCGTATGCGCCGACCACGGTGCTGCTGCGCTTCGACGGCGACAGCCTGGCGCAGGTGCTGGACACCCGCAGCGTGGTGGTCGCGCCCTACGATCCGTACCGCGACGGCGAGGTCGAGGTGCACGGCCAGCGCCTGCCGCTGGCGGCAAACTTCACCGCGGCCTACGGCCTGTGGCTGGCCCGCGCCGGCTTCGCGCGGCAGTCGCTGCGCTCCATGCTCGGCCGCGAGGATGGCATCGACCAGCCGCATCTGTACCTGATGCAGCCATACGATCCGGACCGGCGCATCATCCTGATGCTGCACGGCCTGGCCAGCAGTCCGGAGGCCTGGGTCAACGTCGCCAACGAACTGATGGGCGACGAACAACTGCGCCGCCACTACCAGATCTGGCAGGTCTACTACCCGACCAACATGCCGATCGCCTGGAACCGCGCGCAGATCGAGACGCTGGTGCAGCAGACCCTGCGCCATTTCGATCCGCAGGGGCAGGCGCCGGCCTCGCAGCACATGGTCCTGATCGGCCACAGCATGGGCGGGGTGATCGGGCGCCTGTTGGTCAGCGACTCCGGCGACACGCTGTGGAACGACCTGATCGGTGCGCGCGGCGACCGGCGCCCGCTGGACCCGCAGGCGCTGGCGCAGTTGCAGCCGCTGCTGCGCTTCGCGCCGTTGCCGGAGGTGGACCGCGCCATCTTCATCGCCGCGCCGCAACGCGGCACCACCTTCGCCGAAGGGCGCCTCGGCCGCCTGGCCGGGCGCCTGGTGCGCCTGCCGGTGACGCTGCTCGATCGCTTGAACACCTTGCTGCAGGGGATCGACGGCCCCGACGGCGCGCCGATGCGCGTGCCCAACAGCATCGACAACCTGCGCGACACCGATCCGTTCGTGCGCGCGGCGGCGGACCTGCCGATTTCGTCGGCGGTGCGCTACCACACCATCATCGCCCGCCGCGATCCGGCGGTGCCGCTGGCCGACTCCGACGACGGCTTGGTGCCGTATCGCAGCGCGCATCTGCCGGGCGCGGTCTCCGAACTGGTGATCACCTCCGGCCACAGCGTGCAGGAGACCCCGCAGGCGATCCTGGAGATCCGCCGCATCCTGCACGCGCAATTGCAGGTGGACGCCGCCGCGCCGCGCTGACGCCGCCCGCGACGTGGGCCGCGCGTTCGCGTCGTCGCACGCCGGAGTCGCTGCGTGGTCGCGCCGCGCCAATCCGCAGACGGGCGACGCAATCGCCTGCGCGCGCGGCGACGCGCGCCTGACCCGAGCGCCCGACGCGCCGCTTCCTCCTGAGTGCCCCCTGCATCGCAGCGCACGCAGCGCCGCAGTTGTGCCCAATTGCGCAGGAAACGCGCCGAATCGACAGGCTTTGGTTTCAGGTGACATCGTTGTCATCAAATTGCAGCCGCGCCCGCCAACAATGCGCGCCGCCGTGAACACGATCGCGGCCTCTCTCCCCTCCATGCCCGGCCTGCGGCCCGTTCCGTTGGCCGCGCCTACGTTCGGATTTTTCATGTCGCACTCGATCCATCTTCAGAAACGCCTGTCACTGGCGATCGCCGCCGCGTTGCTCGGTGTCGCGCCGATGGCCTTGGCCCAGGCGCAGGATGCGCAGGAGACGCAGACCACCGCGTCCGACGCCAGCGCCAAGACCCTGGACAAGATCACCGTCGCCGTCACCCGCTACAACGCCGCGGACATGCAGATGGCCGCGACCAATACGGCCAACGTGCTGTCGGCCGAAGACCTGAAGTACACCGCCGTGCACAACATCGCCGAGGCACTGGGTCTGCTGCCGGGCGTCAACGTGGTCAACACCGGGCAGTCATACTTCGGCGGCGTCGACGGCGCCGCGCGCGGCGAGGGCATGTTCGCCTCGGTGCGTGGCCTCAACGCCGAGTACAACGTCAACCTGATCAACGGCGTCAACGTCGCCCAGGGCCTGCCCTACAGCCGCAGCGTGCAGCTGAGCCTGCTGCCGCCGTCGGGCCTGCAGACCATCGTGTTGAACAAGACCTCCACCGCGGCGATGGACGGCGACGCGATCGGCGGCACCATCGACTACCGCACCCCCAGCGGCTTCGACTACAGCGAGGCGATGGGCGGCAGCGTCACCGCCAGCGGGCGCATGGAAAGCCGCGCGCGCGACTACGGCGACAACGGCCTTGGCAAGGGCGCGGCCGGCGAATTCCACGCCAAGTTCGGCGCCGACAACCAGTTCGGCATCTATACCAGCGCGTACTACGACGAGCGCCACTACGTGAACAGCGAAGTGGCCAACGCCGCCGCCTCGCGTGGCGACTGGGGCAAGAAGTACTTCTCGCGCACCACGGCCAGCGGCCAGCCGGCGCCCGGCTACGATCCGCAGGACCTGCTGATGGCCACCGGCGCCAACATCGGCTATTCCGCCGGCGACACCAAGCGCTACGGCGGCCACGTGTCCTTCGACTGGCACGTCGACCCGAGCCTGCAGCTGTACGCGCGCGCCACCTACGCCTACGCCAAGACCGAGCAGAACACCGGCTACACCCAGCTGGTGCCGGCCAACGTGAGCCTGGCGCAGATCGGCACCACCGGCGTGTACCAGCCGCAGATCAACCGCGTGGCGGTGCGCTACTGGTACGAGACCAACCCGGAAGTGGCGGACCTGGCCACCTTCCAGTTCGGCGCCGACAAGCAACTGGGCAACTGGACGCTGTCGCCGAACCTGTTCTACAGCTACGGCGACAACGATCGCCCGGACCACGTGGAAATCTCCGCGCGCGTGGACCAGTACGCCTCCACCCAGTTCCCGTACGGCGGCGCCAGCACCTTCTCCGGCTACGACGGCGACGGCTTCCCCAAGCCGATGCTGACCCCGGCGCTGCAGGCCCAGGCCAGCGACATCGGCAGCCTGTATGCGCGTCGCTACGGCCAGCTGACCAAGTCCTACAGCGGCCAGACCAAGGGCGGCGCCAAGTTCGACGTGCGCTACGACTTCGACCAGGGCGCGCTGAGCAACATCCAGTTCGGCGTGAAGTACGTCGACAGCTCCCGCGACTTCACCTCGCGCGACTGGACCAACAGCAAGTTCACCGACGGCACCCTGCTGCGCGACACCGGCCTGGTGGTCGGCCAGTACGACTCGGTGTACCCGGGCAAGTACGCATGGCCGACGGTCAAGCTCAGCAACGGTGGGCTGAAGGCGATGATCGCCCAGCATCTGACCGCGGCCAGCTTCGACACCTGCGGCAGCCTGGCGATCAACAACCAGAACTGCGCGACCATGCGTGGCGACGAGGCGGTGACCTCGGCGTATGCGATGGCCACGTTCCGCAGCGGCGACCTGGAAGTGATCCCGGGCGTGCGCTTCGAGCACACCAGCATCCGCAACACCTTCTGGACCATGCCCGAAGACGCCAACGGCAACGAACTGCCCGGCTTCTTCAGCAGCAACCACACCAGCTACGACGTGCCGCTGCCGAGCGTGTTCCTGAACTACCGCCCGGGCAACGGCAACGCGGTGTACCGCGCCTCGGTGTGGACCAGCTACACCCGGCCGGCGCTGGTGCAGCTCGGCGGCGGCGCCAACTATGACGTCTCCAGCGACGGCACCACGGTCATCACCGAGGGCAATCCGGACCTGAAGCCGATCAAGTCGCTCAACGTCGACCTGTCCGGCGAGTGGGACAACGGCCACGGCGGCCACGCGATGCTGGCCGGCTACTACAAGCGCCTGACCGACTACATCTACGAGAGCGGCTCGGATCCGGCCAACGCCGGCACCAGCACCGGCGCCGGCAATGTGCGCTACGTGCGTCCGCAGAACGGCGGCGACGGCAAGGTGCTCGGCGTCGAGGCCGCAGTGCGGCAGACCCTGCAGGGCATGCCGGCACCGCTGGACGGCTTCGGCATCGGTGCCAACCTCACCCGCCAGACCACCCGTGTCGACCTGGGCATGGACGGCTTCCACGACGAGCGCATCCAGAACGCGCCCGACCTGATGGCCAACGCCGAGCTGTTCTACGAGAAGGGCCCGCTGTCGGTGAACCTGGCCTATCACTACTCCGGCGAGTACGTCTCGGTGTACGACTACTACAACCGCGGCGCCACCTGGGACGACCTGTGGGTCAAGCCGATCACCCGCGTGGACCTGCACGTGGGCTACACCTTCAACGAGCACCTGCGCGCCGACCTGTCGGTGGCCAACCTCACCAACCGCCTGAGCTACTGGGCGCACGTGGGCCACAACAGCACCGCGATCTCCGACATCGTCGATGCCGGCCGCACCGCGCTGCTGAACGTGAAGTACACGTTCTGAAGCGGGCGCTTGCGCACGCGGGACGCCGCCACCCGCCGCACGGCCTTGTGCCGCGCGGCGGGTGGGGCGTTGTCGGCCGCGCGCTGTTGCTCGTCTGGCTGGCGCTGATCGGCCTGCCGGGAGCGGCCAGCGCGGCAGCGGCACCGGTGACGGTGCCGATCGACGGCCTGCGCCTGGACCAGGTGCAACTGCTCGGCTCGCACAACAGCTAC
>NZ_AQOJ01000808.1:0-507 GCF_000364685.1 Xanthomonas sp. SHU 166 | reverse complement strand
CCGACCGCGCAGGTACGGCGGCGCCTGCAGGCGCACGACGCCGCCGAATGGCCGGCACTGGCCTATGGCCATCCTTCGCTGCAGGCCCAGCTCGCGCTGGGGCTGCGGCAACTCGAACTCGACGTGGCCGCCGATCCGCACGGCGGCCTGTATGCCGCACCGTATGCACGCGCGGATGCGGCGACCCGGGCCCGCATGCACGCGCCCGGCGCCAAGGTCCTGCACCAGCCGGGCCTGGACTACGCCAGCCACTGCCTGCGCTTCCGCGACTGCCTGGCGATCCTCGCCGCCTGGTCGCGCGCGCACCCGCGGCACACGCCGCTGGTGGTGCTGGTCAATGCGGTGGATTTCGATCCGGTGCCGGGCCTGTGGCCGCACCGTTCCGCGTTCGACGCTCGCGATCTGGACGCGCTGGACCGCGACATCGTCGAGGTGGTCGGGCGCGCGCGCCTGATCGTGCCCGACGACGTGCGCGGCGCCGCGCCGAGCCTGCGCGAGGCGGTGCTG
>NZ_AQOJ01000807.1:0-5637 GCF_000364685.1 Xanthomonas sp. SHU 166 | reverse complement strand
GGCAACGGCAGCGCCGCGCCGGCCACCGCGGCCCCGGCCAAGCCG
Source organism: Xanthomonas sp. SHU 166 (assembly GCF_000364685.1). Taxonomy (NCBI): domain Bacteria; kingdom Pseudomonadati; phylum Pseudomonadota; class Gammaproteobacteria; order Lysobacterales; family Lysobacteraceae; genus Xanthomonas; species Xanthomonas sp. SHU 166. The sequence continues at coordinate 5,592 of NZ_AQOJ01000807.1, read as the reverse complement.
GTGCAGGTCGTGGCCACCCCGGTCAAGGCCGCGCGCCAGGCCGAGCGTGGTGCGGCGGCGAAGAACGATTCGTTCCTGACCCGCCTGGGGCGCAAGCTGCGCTCGCTGGTGTCCAGCTCCTGAGCCGGACCGGCCGTCCGCCGCGTGCGACGCGCGCGGTGGACGAACACCCCAGCCGCTCCGGCATAATCGCCGGATGAGCGTTCTGCGGTTCGACAATGTCAGCAAACAGTACGCCGGCGGCCACGCGGCGCTGGTGGACGTCAGCTTCGAGGTCGAGGAGGGCGAGATGCTGTTCGTCACCGGCCATTCCGGTGCCGGCAAGAGCACCTTGCTCAAGCTGATCCACCTGAGCGAGCGGCCCTCGCGCGGTGCGGTGCTGTTCGGCGAGCGCAACCTGCTGAAGGTGCGCGGCCGCCGCGTGCCGCTGCATCGGCGCGAGGTCGGTGCGGTCTATCAGGACCACCGCCTGCTCACCGATCGCAGCATCGCCGAGAACGTCGCGCTGCCACTGATCCTGCGCGGCACCCGTCGCGCCGAGATCGGCAAGCGCGTGCGCTCGGTGCTCGAACGCATGGGCCTGGGCCACCGCGAGAAGGCGCTGCCTTCGCAGCTGTCGGCCGGCGAGCAGCAGCGCGTCGGCATCGCCCGGGCGATGGTCGGCGAGCCGCGGCTGCTGGTCGCCGACGAACCCACCGGCAACCTCGACCCGACCCTGGCCGCGGAGATCATGCAGCTGTTCGCCGAACTGCCGGCGCGCGGCACCAGCGTGCTGGTGGTCAGCCACGACCTGGCGCTGCTCAAGCAGATGCGCAAGCGCGTGCTGATCCTGGACCACGGCCGCCTGATCGACGACATCTCGCCGCAGGACCTGGCCGAATGAGCGCACGCAACGCCGGCGCCGCGGCGCCCTCGCGGCTGGGCGTGTGGTGGGATCACCACCTGCACAGCATCGTCTACAGCCTCGGCCGCGCCATGCGCAAGCCGTGGGCGACGCTGCTGACCATGGCGGTGATGGCGCTGGCGCTGACCCTGCCGCTGGGCCTGTCGATCGCCCTGGACAACCTCAAGCAGTTCGCCGGCAGCGTGCAGCAGTCGCGCGACATCAACGTGTTCCTGAAGACCGACGTCGACGCCGCCGCGGCGCAGGCGCTGGCGCAGACCCTGCGCGGCCGCGCCGACGTAGCCGCGGTAACGCTGCGCACGCCCGCCGAAGGCATGGCCGAGCTGCGCGACAGCGCCGGCCTGGGCGAAGCGCTGGACGCGCTGCAGGACAACCCGCTGCCGACGCTGCTGATCGTCACCCCGGCCGCGGCCGACGACACCCCGCTGGCGACCGCGCTGACCGCCCTGCCGCAGGCCGACCTGGTCCAGCACGACGCGCTGTGGCGCAAGCGCCTGGACGGCTGGCTGCATTTCGGCGAACGCCTGGTGCAGGTGCTGTCGTTGCTGCTCGGCGCCGGCGCGGTGCTGGTGGTCGGCAACACGGTGCGCCTGGACATCCAGTCGCGGCGCGAGGAGATCGGCGTGCTGCAGTTGCTCGGTGCCAGCGACGGCTTCATCCGCCGCCCGTTCCTGTACCTGGGCGCCTGGTACGGTTTCGGCGCCGGGGTGCTGGCGCTGGGCCTGCTCGCCGCCTCCGGCATGGCCCTGGGCCAGCCGCTGGCGGCGCTGGCCGACAGCTACGGTAGCCACTTCGTGCTGCACGGGCTGGACGCGCTGCACGCCGGCTTCGTCCTGCTCGGCACCCTGCTGCTGGGCTGGCTCGGCGCCTGGCTGGTGACCGGCCACTTCCTGCGCCAGACGCGGCCCACCGACACCTGAGGCGCACATGGCCGGGCACGAGCTCAAGCATCTGATCAGCGCCGCCCCCCGGGTGATGGTGGTCGATGGCTCGAAGCTGGTGCGCAAGCTGATCGCCGACGTGCTGCATCGCGAACTGCCTGACGTGACCGTGGTCGGCTGCGCCAGCATCGCCGAGGCGCGCGCCGCGCTGGAGGCCGGCCCGGTCGACCTGGTCACCACCTCGCTGGGGCTGCCCGACGGCGACGGCCTGACCCTGGCCCGCAGCGTGCGCGAGGCCGCCGGCCAGGCCTACGTGCCGGTGATCGTGGTCTCCGGCGACGCCCAGCAGCACCTGGTCGAGCGCCGCTTCACCGAGTACGTCACCGACTATTTCGACAAGGCGCTCGGCCACGAGGCGCTGGCCACCTTCATCCGCGGCTACGTGCAGCCGCAGCCGGTGGCCGGCGCCACCGTGCTCTACGTCGAGGACAGCCGGGTGGTGGCCGAAGCCACCAAGCGCATGCTCGAGCGCCAGCAGCTGCACGTGGTGCACGTGCTCAGCGCCGAGGACGCGTTCGCCCTGCTGACCGCCGAGTCGCTCGGCCGCACCACCCGCCGCATCGACCTGGTGCTGACCGACGTCACCCTCAAGGGCGAACTCAACGGCCGCGACGTGGTCCAGCGCATCCGCGTCGACTTCGCCTACGGCAAGCGGCGCATGCCGGTGCTGGTGATGACCGGCGACAGCAATCCGCACACCCAGTCCGAGCTGCTGCGCGCCGGCGCCAATGACCTGGTGCAGAAACCGATCGAAGAGCGCCTGCTGGTCACTAAGGTGCTGTTCCAGTTGCGCCTGGCGCGGCTCGACGAGATCGCGGTGACCTTCTGACCGATGTGATGTCCCGAGCCTGGAAGCGATGAGCAACAACGAAGACGAAAGCCGGATCCAGCTGGAGCCGTCGTGGAAGGCGCAGGTCGGCGACCGGCTGCTGCGTCCGGAGATGCGCGAGCTGGCCACCTTCCTGCGCCAGCGCAAGGCCGCCGGTGCGCGGGTGTTCCCGCCGGGGCGGCAGATCTTCGCCGCCTTCGACGCCACCCCGTTCGAAAAGGTGGAGGTGGTGATCCTCGGCCAGGACCCGTACCACGGCGACGGCCAGGCGCACGGGCTGTGCTTCTCGGTGCTGCCGGGGGTGCCGGTGCCGCCGTCGCTGCTGAACATCTACAAGGAGATCGAGGACGACCTGGGCATCCGCCGGCCGGACCACGGCTGCCTGCTGCCGTGGGCGCAGCGCGGCGTGCTGCTGCTCAACGCGGTGCTGACGGTGGAGGAGGGCCGCGCCGGCGCCCATCAGGGCAAGGGTTGGGAGGGCTTCACCGACCACGTCGTGGAGACCCTCAACCGCGAGCGCGAGGGCCTGGTGTTCCTGCTCTGGGGCAGTTACGCCCAGGCCAAGGGCAAGGTCATCGACACCCGCCGCCACCGCGTGCTGAAGGCGCCGCACCCCTCGCCGCTGTCGGCGCACCGCGGCTTCCTCGGCTGCAAGCATTTCTCCGCGGCCAACGAGTACTTGAAGCGCCGGGGTGCCGCCCCCATCGACTGGAGTCTGCCGCCGCGCGCGGAGCTGGAAGCGGCGCTGGGCGGCGCCTGAATCGCGGTTGGACGGGGCGACGCTGTCGCCTGACGTGGACGCCATTTTCGCGAACCGGCTGCTACTTTTGCGGTCAGAGAACGGGATGACGATGCGTCCCGATTGTTTCAGTGGCTTGTGATGCAGTGTCATTCCTGATTCATATGTTGCATAAACAGAACACAGGAACTTTTTACTGTACCCAGCAGTCCAATTAGTAGACTGCTAAGATGAGCCCTATGAGCCAGACGCTTACTTCCAACGCATTGGTTGCCAACAACCTCCCGATCCCCAGTCCGCTCGGTTCGCTGGATGCCTATATCGGCGCCGTGCATCAGATCCCGGTGCTGACGTCCGACGAGGAACGTGCACTGGCGGTGCGGTATCGCGACCAGGAAGACCTGGACGCGGCCCGCGAACTGGTCCATTCCCACCTGCGCTTCGTGGTGCACGTTGCCCGCGGCTACAACGGCTACGGCCTGCCGCTGGGCGACCTGGTCCAGGAAGGCAACATCGGCCTGATGAAGGCGGTCAAGCGCTTCGACCCGGACATGGGCGTGCGCCTGGTCAGCTTCGCGGTGCACTGGATCCGTGCCGAAATGCACGAGTACATCCTGAAGAACTGGCGCATCGTCAAGGTCGCCACGACCAAGGCGCAGCGCAAGCTGTTCTTCAACCTGCGCAAGTCCAAGACCCGCCTGGGCTGGATGAACGCGGCCGAGGTCACCGCCGTGGCCAAGGACCTCAACGTGTCCGAGCGCGAGGTGCTGGAGATGGAGTCGCGCCTGTCCGGTCGCGACATCGGTTTCGATGCGCCGTCCGACGAGGACGACGACCACGCGCCGCCGTCGCCGGCCGCGTATCTGATGGCCAACGAGGAAGATCCCTCGCAGGCCTACGAACGCGCCGACAGCGAGGACAACCAACTGCAGCTGCTGCGCGAAGGCCTGGCGGAACTGGATGCGCGTTCGCGCGACATCATCAAGCGCCGCTGGCTGGATGCCGACAGCAAGATCACCCTGCAGGAACTGGCCGACGAGTACGGCGTGTCGGCCGAGCGCATCCGCCAGATCGAGGCGAACGCGCTGAAGAAGATGAAGGCGCTGTTCGTCGCCTGAGTCGCCTGCGGCGAGCGATTGCAACGCGCGAAAAGGCCCGGCATTGCCGGGCCTTTTTTTGTCTTGGGCGGCGGCGATGGCCGGCTGGGGAAGCCCATCCGCACGCCGCTGGATCACGACTCCGGCGGACGCGCCACCGGCAGGTGCCAGCCGTAGCGGATCGCCATGAAGCGCAGGCCGAAGCACAGCACCGCACCCACCCCCAGGCCCCAGGGCTGCGGCAGGTGCAGCACCTGCGCCGCGGCCACCACGCCGCCGCCGAGCAGCGCCGCCACCGCGTACAGCTCGGCCTGCAACACCACCGGCGTGCGCGCCACCAGCAGGTCGCGGACGATGCCGCCGCCGATGCCGCTGAGCATGCCCAGCAGCGGCGCGCTGAGCGGGCCCAGGCCGAACGCCAACGCCTTGCTGGTGCCGTAGACCGCGAACAGCGCCAGGCCCATCGCGTCGAAGATCTGCACCGGATTGCGCAGGCGCTCGACCGTGTGGTGGCTGTAGAAAGCCAGCAGCCCGGCCAGGCAGGCGACGCCGAGATAGCGCACGTCGGCCAGCGCCGCCGGCGGGGTGGCGCCGATCAGCACGTCGCGGGCGATGCCGCCGGAGACCGCGGCCGCGCACGACAGCACCAGCACCCCGAACAGGTCCAGGCGGTGGCGCACGCCGACGGTGGCGCCGCTGATCGCGAACACGAAGGTGCCCAGCAGGTCGAGCAGGAACAGGAAGGTGGCCAAAACGGCACTGCGCTGCAGCAAAAAGGCCGGCTAGGATCGCAGCCCGGCCTTGCAGTGTCACCTGTCCACGGGCGGTGCGGGCCGCGCCTGCGTGTCCTCCGCCGCGGGCGGGTCGCCGAGGATGATGCGCGCGGCGCGCTGGTAGCTCCAGTACGCCCAGGCCCAGTTGAGCAGCACCACCACGCGGTTGCGGAAGCCGATCAGGAAGAACACGTGCGCGGCCAGCCAGAACCACCAGGCCAGCACCCCGGAGAGCTGCAGCCGGCCCAGGTGCACGATCGCGGCCATGCGCCCGATCGTGGCCAGGTTGCCGTAGTCGGCATAGCGGAA
>NZ_AQOJ01000806.1:0-1686 GCF_000364685.1 Xanthomonas sp. SHU 166 | reverse complement strand
GCGGTGTCGCCGCGCAGCCGCCGGCGCAGGGTGTCGGCGACGTGCCGGCCCATCTGCTTGGCGGCCGGTGCCACCCCGGGAACCGGGCGGCCGTCGGCCTGCTGCAGCGCGGCCAGGTCGCCGGCCACGAACAGCTCCGGATGGCCGGGCACGCTCAGGTCCGGCTGCACCTGCACGCGGCCGCTGCGGTCCAGCGGCGCCTGCAGGGTCTTCGCCAGCGGCGAGGCGGCCACGCCGGCGGCCCAGACCACGGTCCGCGCCGGCACGAAGGCGTCGCCAAGGCGATAACCATGGGCGTCGATGTCGGCGACCGGCACGCCGGTCAGCACTTCCACGCCGAGCTTTTCCAACTGCTGCTGCGCCTTGGCCGAGAGATGTTCGGGGAAAGAGGACAGCACTCGCGGCCCGGCCTCGATCAGCCGCACGCGCGCCTCGGCCGGGTCGATGCGGCGGAACTCGTGCTTCAGCGTGTGCCGCGCGATCTCCGCCAGGGTGCCCGCCAGCTCGACCCCGGTGGGGCCGCCGCCGACGATGGCGAAGCTGAGCCAGGCCGCGCGCGCGGCGGGGTCGGTTTCCGCTTCGGCACGTTCGAACGCCAGCAGCAGGTGCCGGCGCAGTTGCAGCGCGTCGTCCAGGGTCTTCAGGCCAGGTGCGTGCGCGGCCCAGTCGTCGTGGCCGAAATAGGCGTGGGTGGCGCCGGTGGCGACCAGCAGGTAGTCGTAGGCCAGCGTCTGGCCATCGGCCAGGCGCACTTGCCGCGCCTGCTTGTCGATGTCGACGACTTCCCCAAGGCGCACCTCGACGTTGTCCTGGTGGCGCAGGATCTGCCGCAGCGGCGCGGCGATGTCCGGCGCCGACAAGCCGGCGGTGGCGACCTGGTACAGCAGCGGCTGGAACAGGTGGTGGTTGCGGCGGTCGATCAGGGTGATGCGCAGCGGCGTCCTGGCCAGGGCGCGGGTGGCCCACAAGCCGGCGAAGCCACCGCCGACCACGATCAGGTGCGGCACGGGTGTGTCGTTCATGCAGGACTCCAGGAGCGGGAGAAAGAGGAGAGCGTCCGGTATCGGCGCGGCGGTCGCATCGCAGTCGCGCGCGCACCGATCCGCCGGAACGCGCGCTGCCGAAAAGGCGCTGCGCGCTCGTCGAGGGCCGGACCTGCATGTCCGTATAGTAGCGCGATGCCAAGCGCGGTCAGCGACAGGGAGGACGCACGCTCATGCCAGCGACAGTGAAGGCGCGCGCGTCGGCGCCGCCGCCGACGCCGCTGCCCTCGCGCTGGCGCAGCCTGCTGTTCTGGGCCAAGACGCGTGCGCTGCAACTGCGCCGCGCGCTGCACGATCTGCGCGATGGTCCGCGCCGGCATCGCCGCGATGCCGGCCTGGCGATCGCCGCCGGCAGCTGTGCCGAATCGGTCACCGCGCTGTGGCCCGACAGCGAGGTGACCGCACCGCAGCTGGTGGCCGGCAAGATCCACAACCTGCGCCTGGCCGCGCGTGCGCTGCACGGCGTGGAGGTGCCGGCCGGGGCGACCTTCGGTTTCTGGCGCCAGCTCGGCCGCGCCACCCGCCGCCGCGGCTTCGTCGCCGGCCGCGAACTGCGCGAGGGCTGCCTGGTGCCGTCGATCGGTGGCGGCCTGTGCCAGGTGTCCAATGCGATCTACGACGCGGCGCTGCGGCAGGGCCTGGA
>NZ_AQOJ01000805.1:0-2401 GCF_000364685.1 Xanthomonas sp. SHU 166 | reverse complement strand
GCGCCGGCGGCGTTGCCGTTGCCGCCGCTGCAGCGACCTACCGCGCCGGCCGGTGTCGACGCCGCCAACGACTGCACCCGCTGCGGCCGCAGTGCCTGCCATCGCCATGTGCCAGCGGTGCCCGATGGGCTGCACCGCACCTGGCTGGTCGATGAGGACTGGCCGGAGTTCGCCACGGACCGCCGACGCCGGCAGCAACCCGGCGACCGCGTGCTGGCGCTGCCGCGGACCAGCGTCGCGGCCTTGCGCGCGGCGCTGCTGAGGCGCTGGTGGTTGTGGCGCGGCATGCCGTTGCCGCAGGCGCGCCAGCGCGCGCAGCGCATCCGCCTGCAGGCGCTGCGGCGGCGCCTGGGCGCGCGCGATGTCGACCTGGTGGTGCCGCAGAGCCTGTTGCCGGAGCTATGGCTGGCCGGCGAGTTGCAGGGCCGGCGCTGGGACGTGTACATGACCGCCTTGCCGATGCATCTGCTGCAGGCGCGCCTGGACGTGGCCGCGCAGCGGCATCCGCACAGTCCCACCCTGCGCGATTTCCGCGCCGATCCGGCGCTGGTCGCCGCCGAGCGTGCGGCACTGGCGCAGGCGCGGCGCTGGATCACCCCGCACCGCGAACTGCTGGCGCTGGCCGGCAGCCGCGGCCTCGCGCTGGCATGGCAACGGCCGGCGCTCCCGACGGTCGCGGGGGAGCATGCGGTCATCACGGCGGACGCCGCGCCGCTGGTGCTGCTGGCGGCCTCGGCGCTGGCGCGCAAGGGCGCCTACGAACTGCGTGAGGCGGTGCGTGATTTGCCGCTGGTGTTACTGCTGCCGCCGGGTGCGCAGGAGGTGCCGGACTTCTGGAGCGGCATCGCGGTACAGCGGGTCGCGTCGATGGCCGAAGGCGTGCACGCTGCTTGCCTGGTGCTGCTGCCGGCGTGGATCGAGCAACAGCCGCGCGGCCTGTTGCTGGCCATGGCGCTGGGCAAGCCGGTGATCGCCACCGCCGCCTGCGGCCTGTCCGCGGACGCTGGCGCGTGGCGCTGCGTGGAGGCCGGCGACAGCGCCGCGCTGCGCGCGCAGGTGATCGACGCCTTGGGTCTGGCGGGCTGAGCAACGCACGAGGTGTCACGGCCGCTGGCGCGTTGCCCGCCTGCCTCGCTACGCGTCAAGCGGATGCGCTGTTCCTCTAGAGCGGCTCCGGGGGGAATACGGGTGGTGTCGCGATACGCGCCATTGCCTCATGCCTCGTAACAGCGGCTTCAACCGCGACGAAGCACTCCCGGTAACGCCTCATCGCGGCTGAAGCCGCTTCTACGGCATTGGACAGCGCGTCGGTTCTGCCGAGCTGCCACCACTCGCCGTGTCAGTACAGATCCTGCGGATCCACATCCAGCGACCAGCGCACCCGCCGTGCCTGCGGTAGCGCGTGGATCGCCGGCACCGCCGCGTCCAGCAACGCGTGCAGCGCGCGCCGCGTGTTGGCCGACAGCAGCAACTGGGTGCGCTGGAAACCGGCGCGGCGCGGCATCGGCGCCGGCATCGGGCCGAAGCGCTGCACCTCGTCCTGCACCGGCAGCAGCGCGCGTACCGCGGCGAGGAAGGCGTTGGCGTGCTCGACCTGCTTGGCCTCGGCGCGCAGCAGCGCCAGGTGCGCGAACGGCGGGAAGCCGGCGGCCTCGCGTTGCTCCAGTTCCGCGGCGGCGAAGGCGTGGTAGCCGCCGTGCACCAGGGTCTGCAGCAGCGGATGCGCGGGGTGGTGGGTCTGCAGCCAGACCTCGCCCGGACGCGCGGCGCGGCCGGCGCGCCCGGCGACCTGGATCAGCTGCTGCGCCAGCTTCTCGCTGGCGCGGAAATCGGCGGAGAACAGCCCTTCGTCGATGCCCACCACCACCACCCGGCTCAATTGCGGCAGGTCGTGGCCCTTGGCCAGGATCTGGGTGCCGACCAGGATGCCGGGCGCAGTGCCGAGCGTGGCCAACTGCGTCTCCAGCGCATCGCGGCGCTGGGTGGTGCTGCGGTCAATGCGCAGCACCGGCACGTCCGGGAATGCCTGCACCAGGCGCTCCTCCAGGCGTTCGGTGCCGATGCCCTGCGGCTGCAGGGCCAGGCTGCCGCAGTCCGGGCAGGCCAGCGGCGCCGGCTGGCGCGCGCCGCAGTGGTGGCATTGCAGGCGCCGGCCGCCGGCGTGCACGGTCATCGGTGTGGCGTGCAGTGGGGTGCTGCAGCGCTGGCACGGCGCGGTCCAGCCGCAGTCGTGGCACAGCAGCACCGGCGCATAGCCGCGGCGGTTCTTGAACACCAGCACCTGGCCGCCGTCGGCCAGTGCCGTGCCGATCCCGGCCAGCACCTCCGGCGACAGCCCGTCCTGCAGCGGCCGCTTGCGCACGTCGAGCACGCGCACCGTCGGCGGCTTGGCGTCGCCGGC
>NZ_AQOJ01000804.1:0-631 GCF_000364685.1 Xanthomonas sp. SHU 166 | reverse complement strand
GGGTCAGGCGCAGGTGCGCGTAGCGGCCGCCGGTGGCGTTGTGCAGGCTCTCCAGCGAGGGCGTGGCGCTGCCCAGCAGCACCGGCACGTCCAGCGCCTTGCCGCGGACCAGGGCGAAATCGCGGGCGTGGTAGCGGATGCCGTCCTGCTGCTTGTAGCTGCCGTCGTGTTCCTCGTCGACCACGATCAATCCTGCCTGCGGCAGCGGCACGAACACCGCCGAGCGGGTGCCGACCACCACCTGCGCCTCGCCGCGCCAGGCGGCGGCCCAGACCCGTGCGCGTTCGTTGTCGTTGAGCCCGGAATGCAGCGCGTGCACCGGCACCCCCAGGCGGGCGCGGAAGCGGGCCAGGGTCTGCGGGGTCAGGCCGATCTCCGGCACCAGCACCAGCGCCTGGCGCCCGCGCGCCAGACAGGCGGCGATCGCCTGCAGGTAGACCTCGGTCTTGCCGCTGCCGGTCACACCGTCGAGCAGGAACGGGGCGAAGCCGGCGGCGGCGACCACCGCGTCGATGGCGGCCTGCTGTTCGGCATTGGGGATCGGACCGGGTTGTGGCTGCGGCGCCGCGGCGCTGGCCGGCACCGCGATGCGCTCGGCGTGGCCGCGCTTGGCCAGCACGCGCGCGGCGCT
>NZ_AQOJ01000803.1:0-2498 GCF_000364685.1 Xanthomonas sp. SHU 166 | reverse complement strand
CCACCGCCGCCCCGGCCGCCGCCGTGGCCGCGAATGCGCCGGCCGGCAACGCCGCGGCCGCGCACGAAGCGGAAAGCTCGATCCGCGTCAGCGTCGACAAGGTCGACGCGCTGATCAACCTGGTCGGCGAACTGGTCATCACCCAGGCCATGCTCAAGCAGGTCTCCACCGGCCTGGACCAGGCGGTGGCCGAGCGCCTGTTCGCCGGCCTGGACCTGCTCGAACGCAACACCCGCGACCTGCAGGAAGCGGTGATCGGCGTGCGCATGCTGCCGGTGGACGCGGTGTTCCGCCGCTTCCCGCGCCTGGTCCGCGACCTCTCCACCCGCCTCGGCAAGCAGGTGCGCCTGCGTACGATCGGCGAAGGCACCGAGCTGGACAAGGGCCTGATCGAGAAGATCGCCGATCCGCTGGTGCACCTGGTGCGCAACTCGATCGACCACGGCCTGGAACTGCCGGAGGCGCGCCGCGCCGCCGGCAAGGACGAGACCGGCACCATCACCCTGGCGGCCTCGCACCAGGGCGGCCACATCGTCATCGAAGTCAGCGACGACGGCGCCGGCCTCAACCGCAACCGCATCCTGGCCAAGGCCGCCGAACGCGGCATCGCCGTGCCGGACAACCCGAGCGATGCGCAGGTCTGGGACCTGATCTTCGCCCCGGGCTTCTCCACCGCCGACGCGGTCACCGACCTGTCCGGCCGTGGCGTCGGCATGGACGTGGTCCGCCGCAACATCCAGGGCCTGGGCGGCGAAGTGCAGCTGGAAAGCGAATCCGGCCGCGGCACCCGCGTGCTGATCCGCCTGCCGCTGACCCTGGCGATCCTCGACGGCATGACCGTGGCGGTGTCGGGCGAAACCCTGATCCTGCCGCTGGCCTACGTCATCGAGGCGCTGCAGCCCAAGGCCGACGACATCCGCACCATGGCCGGCGAAGGCCGCGTGCTGCGGGTCCGTGGCGAGTACCTGCCGATCCTCTCGCTCAGCGACTCCTACGGCTTCGGCCGCATCGAGCAGAGCGAAGAACCGCTGGTGGTCGTGGTCGAGGCCGACGGGCAGAAGCTGGCGCTGGAAGTGGACGAACTGATCGGCCAGCAGCAGGTGGTGGTCAAGAACATCGAGAACAACTACCGGCGCATCAGCGGCATCTCCGGCGCCACCATCCTCGGCGACGGCCGCGTCGCCCTGATCGTGGACATCGGTGGCCTGGTCCGCTCGCTGCGGGTGCAGCAGGCGGCCTGACCGCCCCGTCCTCCGGCGTCACGCCACACATGAGCCCCGGCAGCGATGCCGGGGCTTTTTGTTTGCGGTGCGCGCTGCAGATCGGCGTCTCTGCGTAGATCGCCGCCAAAAACGGGGCGACGCGCGCTGCACGCAGATGCCTCCAAGCGGCCCGCCATCCGACCTGCACACTGCAACGCGGCCCTAAAGAAAACGCCATGATTGCCGATGCACATTGAGCGCACAGTTTTTGTCTACATGTGCGTGCCGGTCACACCTGGGGAGGTGGAACCGGCGCTTCAGGGGAGCGATCGGAGGAGCTGCCGGTCGCTGAAGCCGTGCTGCAGCAGCGGGGAAAACGCATCGTGTGCCGTGTTGGCGTGGCTTGAACGCATGTTTCCGCATGCCTCCCGCCCGTTTTACGCACTTCATCACAGATGAAACCAGCATTACGACCGGTTTTCCCTGTTAACGACCACGCAGTGACTCGTCCATTTCAGGGGGTTCCAACATGACGTCGCTCTTGCAACGCTACAACGTGGGCCGCCGCCTCGGCGGCGCGTTCGGCCTATTGATCCTGCTGTCCTGCCTGCTGGTCGCGGCCGGCCTGCTGTCCATGTCGCGGGCGCGGAACGAGCTGGACCATATCGTCAAGATCAACGTCGAGAAGATCCGCATCAGCAACGGCATGCTCGACGACAACGCCAACATCCTGGTCGCCCTCGGCACCTTGGCAATGGTGAGCAGCGACCAGCTCAACCGGGAAGCACTGGCGGAAATCAAGCAGCATCGCGCGCACTACATGGAGATGCGCAGGCAACTCGATGCGTTCCAGGACACCAGCGAGCGCATCCGCACGCTGCGCGCGGAGATCGATGCGCAACGGGCGGTCGCAGGCAAGCTCAACGATCAGGTGATTGCGCTCGGCGCGGCCAATCGCAACGACGAAGCGCAAGCCCTATTGAACGAAAAGGCGCGACCGGCCACCGCCGCCTGGCAGGCCAAGATTCGGGAAAACGCCGATATCCAGGACGCGCAGATGAAGAAGGCCTATGCCACGGCCACCGAGGCGATGACCAATGGCCGCAACATGCTGCTCGGCGGCGGCCTGGCCGTGCTGATCGTCAGCGGCCTGCTGGCCTGGACCATCACCCGCAGCCTGACCGGACCGCTGAACCAGGCCACCCGCGCCGCCGAAGCCATTGCCGATGGAAGCCTGGACAACCACGTGGCCACCGAGGCGCGCGACGAACCCGGCCGCCTGCTGGTCGCGATGGA
>NZ_AQOJ01000802.1:0-638 GCF_000364685.1 Xanthomonas sp. SHU 166 | reverse complement strand
TCGTCGACGCCATCGGCGTGCTCAACGAATACGCCAATGGCGACCTGCGCCGCGACGCCCGCCGCCTGCCCGGCAGCCGCGCGGTGCTGCACGAATCGATGGATGCGGCCAAGGCCAGCCTGCTGGCGATCAACACCGAGATCAAGCGTCTGGCCGCCGCGGCGGCGGCCGGCGACTTCAGCGCCCGCGGCGATGCGGCGCACTTCCAGCACGACTTCCGGCTGATGGTGCAGGACCTCAACGCGATGATGGAGGTCAGCGACCACAACCTCGGCAAGCTGTCGGCCTTGCTGCAGGCCATCGCCGCAGGCGACCTCACCGCGCGCATGGAAGGCGAGTTCCACGGCGTGTTCGCCACCATGCGCGACGACGCCAACGCCACCGTCGAACAGCTGACCGGCATCGTCGGTCGCATCCAGACCGCGGCGGTCAGCATCAACGCGGCCTCGACCGAAATTGCCGCCGGCAACGACGACCTGTCGCGCCGCACCGAGCAGCAGGCGGCGAGCCTGGAAGAAACCGCTGCGTCGATGGAGGAGCTGACCTCCACCGTGAAGCAGAATGCCGAGCACGCGCGCCAGGCCAACCAGTTGGCAGCAGGTGCCGCCTCGGTGGCCTCGCAAGGCGGCAGCGTGGTC
>NZ_AQOJ01000801.1:0-2592 GCF_000364685.1 Xanthomonas sp. SHU 166 | reverse complement strand
CGGCGGTGGAAGCGGCGCGTGCCGGCGAACAAGGTCGCGGCTTCGCGGTGGTCGCCAGCGAGGTGCGGACCCTGGCCCAGCGTTCCTCGAATGCGGCCAAGGAGATCAAGAGCCTGATCGACGACTCGGTGGACCAGGTGGCCAATGGCTCGACCCTGGTACGCCAGGCCGGCGAGACCATGGCCGAGATCGTGGCCTCGGTACAGCGCGTCACCGACATCATGGGCGAGATCTCGGCGGCCTCGCAGGAGCAGGCGTCGGGGATCGAGCAGGTCAACCAGACCGTCACCCAGATGGACGAGACCACCCAGCAGAATGCCGCACTGGTGGAAGAGGCCACCGCCGCCGCGCGCTCGATGGAGGAACAGGCCACGCAGTTGCAGGACGCGGTGGCCGTGTTCAAGTTGGATACCCTGCCGGCGATCGCATCGATCGCGGTCGCGTCGACGGCGCGCCCCGCCCCACGCGGCGTGCCGTCTGCGCCGCCACGCAAGCCGCGGCCGGCGCCGCAGTCCGTTGCGCTTGCCCAGGCGGCCAGCAGCGACTGGCAGGAGTTCTGAGTCCTCGCCCCAGTCGCGTCGATGCGCGGCCGTGCACTGCACGGCCGCTCGATAGGCGATGCCGCGATGTCGGTGCGGGGCAGCCAGGCTGGCTGGCTGGCTGGCGCCCGCATCGTCTCCATCGACGCGGCGTACGGCAACCACTGCCGGCACGACCGCACTGAGGCGCTCAAGAATCTCCTGCTTCTGTCGATACCAAATCGAGCGCACGCTTTTTGTCTACACCGGTGCGTGCCGACACGGCCTGGGGAGGTCCGTCGGCGCTTCAGAGGGATCGTTCGGTGCACGCGCCGATCGCTGAAGTCGCAAAACCGAACGGGGAAACCGCAGCCCTGACGACTGTTCCTTTTCGCGCCTGCCTTCGGCACGCGCGCAGCTTCGACTTGCAGTTCCTTGGCCCGTTTCGTCAGCTTGCCTACACCCGGGATCTCCGGCGCGCCACAACACGCGTCGTTCCTTCATTCGTACACGGGGGGCCACCATGCATGCGGTCTTGCGACACCGAAGACGCATCCACCGAGCGATCGACCGACGCCGTCGGCGATGGCCGGCGGAACTGGGGCATGCCAACGCCATGGTCACCGTCGCGAGTGCGGCGCTTTCGCACGACCCGCCTGTCGCGTCGCCCGTCATCACGCCATGTGACTGGCGCCGCCCCCAGCGCAGGCCGTCCGCGTCTGCCCGCGTCCACCGCCGACGTCGCATCCCTGCGCGCCGAGCAACCTTTTCGCCCCTTGGAGATGTGAAATGACCCGCCTTCTGCAACGCTACAACGTCGGTGTCCGCCTGTCGGCGGCCTTCGGCGTGCTGATTCTTCTTTCGGTGGTCCTGGTGATCATCGGGCTGTCCGGCATGGCCGAGGCGCGCAAGCACCTGGACATGATCGTGCTGGACCGCATGGCGAAGATCGAATTCAGCAACCAGATGCTCGACGCCAACTCCTCCGTGCTGGTTGCGCTGAGCACCTATACCACCTCCACCAACGCGACGATGCGGCAAGAGGCGCTGGAGACCTTCAATCGGCAGCGCGAGCGCTACGCCGAGGCTCGCGCCAAGATGGACAAGCTGTCCAGCACCGCCGGCGGCCGCGTCATCCGCGCCGACATGGACGCCAAGCGCGCCGCTGCGAAACAGATCAACGACGCCATCGTCGCGCTGGGCGAAAAGGGCGAGAATGCCCAGGCGCTGGAGATGCTCAATCGCGAAGCGCTGCCGGCAACCCTGGCGTGGCAGAGCAAGATCCGCGAGTTCGCCGACCGGCAGAAGTCGCAGGCCGCCGAAGGCTATCAGTCGGCGCTGGACGCGATGCACCGTGGCCGCATGCTGCTGATCGGCGGTACCGTGCTGGCCCTGGTACTCAGCGCCTTGCTGGCGCTGACCATCACCCGCAGCCTGACCGCACCGCTGGGCCTGGCCACCCGCACCGCCGAGGCCATCGCCAATGGCGACATGCACAATGCCGTGCGCACCGAGGCCCGCGACGAAACCGGCCGCCTGTTGAACGCCATGGGTCGCATGCAGCAGCAGCTGCAGGCCGTGCTGGCCGCGCAGGCCGACATGGCCCAGCGCCACGACGCCGGCCAGATCAGCTACCGCATGGACGAAACCGTGTTCCCAGGCGACTACGGGCGCATGGTCCGCGACAGCAACGCCCTGGCCGCCGCGCACATCGCGGTGACCGAGCGCTTGGCGCAGATCATGGGCCGCTACGCCATCGGCGATCTGTCCGAGAACATGGACCGCCTGCCCGGCGAAAAAGCCCGCCTCACCGAAACGATGGACACGGTCAAGCACAACCTGACCGCGATGAACAGCGAGATCAAGCATCTGGCCGGTGCGGCGGCCGCCGGCGACTTCAGCGTGCGTGGCGACGCCGAGCGCTTCCAGTACGACTTCCGCCTGATGGTCGACAGCCTCAACCAGTTGATGGCCACCGCCGACGGCAACCTGCAGGCATTGTCCGCGCTGCTGCAGTCGATCGCCGCCGGTGACCTGACTGCGCGCATGCACGGCCAGTTCCAGGGCGTGTTCG
>NZ_AQOJ01000800.1:0-729 GCF_000364685.1 Xanthomonas sp. SHU 166 | reverse complement strand
GCCGGGGCGGCCCGCGCGGCGCGGCGGTCGGGGGTGTAGCGGCCGATCACGCTGCAGCTGGCGCCGGACACGCGCTTGCTGCCGTAGCTGGGCACGCCGTCGTTGCCGGTGCACTTGTACAGGGTGCCGGCGCTGGCCGGCGCAGCCGTCAACGTGGCGAGTCCCAGCCCCAGGAGCCACAGCATCCCCTTCATGGCGGCGAGTGTCCCAACTTCCCCGCCGCTTGCCAAGTCCGCACCGTCCGGGGCCGGAGCAGCGCCGGGCGGCCAGTGCGCCCTCCCCGTCCGTATCACCTACTCCACCGGTGCCGGCTCCGGCACCTGCTCCAGCAACGCGTTCAGCATCCCGCGCAGCGCCGTCCGCACCTCGGGCGTGGCCTCCAGCCCGGCGAACGGCACGCCGATGGTCAGCAACTGCGCCGCCAGCCACGGCACCGCATCGGCCAGCAGCGACAGCCGGCAGTGGCCGTCGGCCTCGTCCTGCAGGGTGCCGCACCACAGCGGAATGCGCGCGCCGAGCTCGGCGGCGCTGCCGCGCAGCCGCACGCTGAGGGCGAAGCCCATCGCCTGCGGGCTGTAGCGGATCGCCGCGTCGACCATGGCCGCCGGTTCCTGCGGCGGCAGGCGCAACGCCACCGCCGCGCCGAGTTGCAAGGGCGGCACGATGCGTTCGGCGCGGAAGGTGCGCCAGTCGGCACGATCGCGGTCCCAGGCCAGCAGGTACCAGCGG
>NZ_AQOJ01000799.1:0-464 GCF_000364685.1 Xanthomonas sp. SHU 166 | reverse complement strand
CCTCGCTGCTGGCGGGACGCGCGGTGGCGCACGGGCCGTTCGCGCGCACCCTGTATGCGGCCGACATCTACTGCGGGCAGGCCGATGGCGGCACCGTGGTCGAGCTGGTCGGGGCACTGGCATGGATGGCGCAGCAGCAGGTGCCGGTGATCAACATCAGCCTGATCGGTGGGCCCAACCGCGCATTGCAGCTCGCCGTGCAGCGCATGCTCGCGCGCGGCCACGTGCTGGTCGCGGCGGTCGGCAACGATGGCCCGGCGGCACCGCCACTGTATCCCGCGTCCTATCCCGGGGTGATCGGCGTCACCGCGGTGGATGCGCGCGCGCGGGTGTTGCCGGAGGCGGGGCGAGGGCCGCAGGTGACGTTCGCCGCGGTCGGCGAACTGATCGCCGCGGCACCGCAGGGCCGCTGGCAGACGCAGCGCGGCACCTCCTTCGCCGCGCCGCTGGTGGCGCGGCTGGCG
>NZ_AQOJ01000798.1:0-7366 GCF_000364685.1 Xanthomonas sp. SHU 166 | reverse complement strand
CAAACAAAAAAGAAGGCCGATCGAAAGATCGGCCTTCTTTTTTGTTTGGCGCGGGGTTTGCGCAGGCGCTTCGCGCCTACGCCCCACATCTTGCTGCGCAAGATGTGGGCCCCAGCCTTTCCGCTTCCACATCCCCGCGCCTGTCGGCGCGCGCCCTTGGACTCCAAGGGGGCTACTCCACCAGATGGAATGCGGATCGTTGGAAGCAGGCGCGAGCCTATGAACTTCATCGGAAGCATTTCGGCAGCAGGGCGCGCGACCTCGAGCGTGAGGCAGGAAACCTCCCAGCGACCCCGGACCTCCAATCAGGCCGGCGATCGCCCAAGCCCGTAAGCAGATCCAACGAGGCAGAGCCTCGACGACCACCACTGCACCTGCCAGCACAAACCGCAACCCTAGAACGACAAAAGCCCGGCCGAAGCCGGGCTTTTGCTTGGTCCCCAGCAGACTCCCGAGGGAGCCCACGCCAGGCGCGATGGATCAGCGCTTGGAGAACTGGGTGGCGCGACGGGCCTTGTGCAGACCGACCTTCTTACGCTCGACTTCGCGGGCGTCGCGGGTCATGAAGCCGGCCTTGCGCAGCTCGGTCTTCAGGGTTTCGTCGTACTCGACCAGCGCACGGGCGATGCCCAGGCGGATCGCACCGGCCTGGCCGGTGGTGCCGCCGCCGGTGGCGGTGACCAGGATGTCGAAGCTTTCGGTGTTCTTGGTCAGCTCCAGCGGCTGGCGCACGATCATGCGCGCGGTCTCGCGACCGAAGAACTCGTCCAGCGGACGGCCGTTGACGGAGATGTTGCCGGTGCCCTTGCGCAGGAACACGCGGGCGGTGGAGGACTTGCGGCGGCCAGTGCCGTAGTTTTGCGAAATCGCCATGATTAGATATCCAGAACCTGCGGCTGCTGAGCGGCGTGCGGATGCTCCGCACCGGAATAGACCTTGAGCTTGCGGTACATCGCGCGGCCCAGCGGGCCCTTGGGCAGCATGCCCTTGACCGCGATTTCGATCACGCGCTCCGGGTGGCGCTCCAGCGCCTGCTCCAGGCTCTCGGTCTTCAGGTTGCCGATGTAGCCGGTGAAGCGGTGGTACTTCTTGTCCTTGAGCTTGTTGCCGGTGACGACGATCTTCTCGGCGTTGATCACCACCAGGTAATCGCCGGTATCGACGTGCGGGGTGTAGACCGGCTTGTGCTTGCCGCGCAGGCGGCGGGCCAGTTCGGTGGAAAGCCGGCCCAGCGTTTTGCCGGCGGCGTCGACGAGATACCAGTCGCGCTGGACGGTCTCGGACTTAGCAGTGAAGGTGCTCATGATCAGACTCGGTTGGTCGGGCGGATTCCTGCAGCGAACGGCCGGAACTTTGCCACGCGTTGTGAATTGCAAAAACGCAAGAGGCGAAATTCTACGTGGCCCGGCCGGCCGGCGCAAGTCCACCCATGACCGGCGGAGATCGGGCAGGCGGCGCGCTTGGCAGTGCGCCGGCCGGGGGCGAAAATCGGGATCCCCACTGCTTCCGGGCTTCCCCCATGACCGCCAGCCGCCAGCATTCCCCGCTCGATCGCGCCCTGGTCGAGGCCCAGCGCGCGCTGGAGACCGTATTCGGCGACCCGCCGGCGCAGCGCCCCTACCCGGCCGCGGCCACCGCCGATGTGGTGCTGGCGCCGGACGAGCGCCGCCATGCCGCCGGCCTGATGCGCATCAACCACGTCGGCGAGGTCTGCGCGCAGGGCCTGTATTTCGGCCAGGCCGCGGTCGCGCGCGATCCGGCCACCCGTGCGCACCTGCTGGAGGCGGCGCAGGAAGAGACCGACCACCTGGCCTGGTGCGCGGCGCGGCTGCGCGAGCTGGACAGCCGCCCCAGCCTGTTCAACCCGCTGTGGTACGCCGGCAGCTACGCGATCGGCACCCTGGCCGGGCTGCGCGGCGACGGCTGGAACCTGGGCTTCGTGGTCGAGACCGAGCGCCAGGTCGAGGCGCACCTGGACGAGCACCTGCAGACCCTGCCGCCGGCGGACCTACGCAGCCGCGACGTGCTGACAGTGATGAAGGCCGACGAGGCCCGCCACGCCGAGCATGCCGAACAGGCCGGGGCACGACGCCTGCCGCCGCCGATCCCCACGGTCATGGCCGCCGCCTCGCGACTGATGAAGGCCGTCGCCTATCGGCTGTAGCCGCCCGCCGGTCGGGCCGATGCCACCCCGGCTGGCATTGCCGGGCCGATCGCGTTAAAGTGAACGAACGCTGACTGATTCCACGTCGGCGCACGCCGTTCCGGCTGCGGTATCGCCATGTGCCGCAGCCACCGATGTACCCGTGCCGAGTCGCGCCCGCGTGCGCTCCGCCTGCAGACTGTCATGCCCGCATCCTCGCCCCATCTGCCATCGCCCCGGACCCGCTGGTTGTCGCGCCTGCTGTTCGCGACCCTGTTCGCGATCAGCGGCGGCGCCCTACTGCATCACCTGCTCGGCGACTACCGCCAGGCCAGCGCGATCCTGCGCGACCATTCCGTCGCCACCGTCCCGGTGATCGCCGACGGCGCCTTCGGCGTGCAGACCGAGCCACTGGTGCGCTACCGCTTCCACTATGTGTTCGAGAGCAAGGGCCGCCTGCACAGCGGCGCCTTCGAGGCCAGCGGCGCGGAGGCCGCGCCGTTGCTGCTGGACGGCGCCACGGTCGAGATCGCCTACGCCAATGCCGATCCCGCACGCTTCGGGCGCCTGGACCAGCTGCAGCACGCCGGCAACCTCGGCAGCGTGTTCACCCGCGCGCTGATCGCGCTGTCGATCGCCGCCCTGCTGGCGGTGGTCGCGCACCGGCTGCTGATCGGCCGGGTGCTGACCCGGCGCCGCATCGCCGCCGCCTGAGGCCCACGCGCGCGGGCTGCGCTCAGTGCCCGACCAGCTTCAGGCCGATCACCCCGACCACGATCAGGCCGATGCAGGCCAACCGCGCCGGCGAGGCGCTGTCGCCGAACAGGGCGATGCCGAGCACCGCCGTGCCCAGCGCACCGATCCCGGTCCAGATCGCATAGGCGGTGCCCAGCGGGATGTGCTTGAGCGCCTGGGTCAGCAGCCACAGGCTCAGGCCCGCACCGGCCAGGGTGGCCACGGTCGGCCACGGCCGGGTGAAGCCTTCGCTGTACTTCAGGCCGAGGGCGAAGCCGATCTCGAACAGACCGGCGAGCAACAGGTAGATCCAGGGCATTGTCTTTCTCCGTAGACAAATGAAAACGAAAACGGCCCGATGTCTGCACATCGGGCCGCCGTCGGCAGGGGTCGCAGCGCGTGCTGCGGGCGGGCCGTCCCGCCGGTGTGGAGCGCTTACTCGGACAGGTTGCGCCCGTGGAACAGCTCCTCGATCTCGCGCTTGAGCAGCGCCTCGATGCGCATGCGCTCCTTGAACGAGAGATTCTTGGCCTTTTCCTCGAACAGGTACTGGTCCAGGTCGAAGTCCTTCAGGTGCATCTTGGTGTGGAAGATGTTCTCCTGATAGACGTTGACGTCGAACATCTCGTAGCGCGACTTGACGTTCTTGGCCAGGAAGTTCTGGATCGAGTTGATCTTGTGGTCGATGTAGTGCTTCTTGCCCTTCACGTCGCGGGTGAAGCCGCGCACGCGGTAATCCATGATCACGATGTCCGATTCCAGGCTCTCGATCAGGTAATTGAGGGCCTTCAGCGGCGAAATCACGCCGCAGGTGGCGACATCGATGTCGGCGCGGAACGTGGCGATACCGTGCTGCGGATGGGTTTCCGGGTAGGTATGGACGGTGATGTGGCTCTTGTCCATGTGCGCGACCACGGCATCGGAAATGATCTCCTTGCCCGCCGCCTTCTTGTCGATGACCGGCTCCTCGGAGATCAGGATCGTCACCGAGGCGCCCTGCGGATCGTAGTCCTGGCGCGCGATGTTCAGGATGTTGGCGCCGATGATCTCGGCCACATCGGTGAGGATCTGGGTCAGGCGATCGGCGTCGTACTGCTCGTCGATGTACTCGATGTAGCGCTGGCGCTCCTCTTCGGAGATCGCGTAGCAGACGTCGTAGATGTTGAAGCTCAACGCCTTGGTGAGGTTGTTGAAACCTTGCAGCCTCAGGCGAGGCAACGGCTTGACCACGGCGTGGATCCTCTGGAAGTGGGTCGGGGGGAAAGCCAATCAATTATGAGCCAAATGGCCGCGCTGCGAAACGTGGCGTCCGTCTCTTGTTTGCCGCCGCGAACGCGTCCCGTTAAGCTTCGGGAATTACGCCGTAGCGAAGCCGCCATGAGCCCCGGAAACACATCCACTGCAGCACCTGTGCGCATCGCTCCAAGTCCTTTGACGTTGGACACCGCCACCATCGACCGCTTCCTGGCCCACAGCCACCGTCGCCGCTATCCGGCGCGGACGGACGTGTTCAGGCCAGGCGATCCGGCCGGCACCCTGTACTACGTGGTCAGCGGCTCGGTCAGCATCATCGCCGAGGAAGATGACGACCGCGAGTTGGTGCTGGGCTATTTCGGCAGCGGCGAGTTCGTCGGCGAGATGGGCCTGTTCATCGAGTCCGACCAGCGCGAGGTGATCCTGCGCACCCGTACGCCCTGCGAACTGGCCGAGATCAGCTACGAGCGCCTGCACCAGCTGTTCCTGGGCTCGCTGTCGTCCGATGCGCCGCGGGTGCTGTACGCGATCGGCGTGCAGCTGTCCAAGCGCCTGCTGGACACCTCGCGCAAGGCCAGCCGCCTGGCGTTCCTGGACGTGACCGACCGCATCGTGCGCACCTTGCACGATCTGGCCCAGGAGCCGGAGGCGATGAGCCACCCGCAGGGCATGCAGTTGCGCGTGTCGCGGCAGGAACTGGCGCGACTGGTCGGCTGCTCGCGCGAGATGGCCGGCCGCGTGCTGAAGAAGCTGCAGGTCGACGGCATCCTGCACGCCCGCGGCAAGACCGTGGTGCTGTACGGCGCGCGCTGACCGCCATGGGTCGATAGGCCCGGCACGATGGTGCTGAGCGAGACCTTCTACTGGTTCGTGCTGGTCGGCCTGGCCGCCCAGCTGGTGGACGGCGCGCTGGGCATGGCGTTCGGCCTGGTCTCGTCCTCGGTCCTGCTGAGCCTGGGCCTGCCGCCGGCGGTGGTCAGCGCCAGCGTGCACAGCGCCGAGGTGTTCACCACCGGCGCCTCGGGCCTGTCGCACCTGGCCCTGGGCAACGTCGACAAGCGGCTGTTCCTGCGCCTGGCGCTGCCGGGCATGGTCGGCGGGGTCGCCGGCGCCTACGTGCTGACCCAGTTGCCGGGCGAGCTGATCCGCCCCTTCGTCTATCTGTATCTGCTGGCCCTGGCGGTGCTGATCCTGCTGCGCGCAGCCGGCCGTGCGCTGCCGCGCCGCGAGGTGCGGCGGGTGCCGCTGCTGGGTTTCGTCGCCGGCCTGCTGGACGCCAGCGGCGGTGGCGGCTGGGGCCCGGTGGCGACCTCGACCCTGCTCGCCCACGGCGGCCAGGCCCGCACCACCATCGGCACGGTCAACGCCGCCGAGTTCCTGGTGACGCTGTCGATCTCGCTGACCTTCCTGCTGACCATGGGCGTGCAGCACCTGGACATCGTGCTCGGCCTGCTGGTCGGCGGCATGCTCGCCGCGCCGCTGGCGGCGCTGCTGGTCAAGCGCGTGCGCGAGCGCTGGGTGCTGGTGGCGGTGGGCCTGCTGGTGCTGGGCATCAGCCTGTATCAGGTGGGTGGGGCGCTGTATCGGTGGTTGGGGTGAGGCCCGGGATTTGGGAGTCGGGATTGGGGATTCGCAAAGGCGGTCTCCGCGGCGCCTGAAGCCGTTGCGCTGGTGACCCGATCTGCGGTCAGGCCGCGTTCGCTTTTGCCGGGGCGGGCCGCGCGATGATCGCGGCCGGGACGCCGCCGCCGATGGCCGCGCGTCTCGCCCCGCCCTCCCCCCGCGAGACCGCCATGCGCCGTGCCCTTCCGCTGTTCCTGGCCTTGCTGTGCCTGGTGCTGCCGGCGCCGCGCGCGCAGGCCGACGACGCGTTCGCCCGGCTCGGGCGCGGGGTCAACATCCTCGGCTACGACCCGCTGTGGAGCGACCCGGCGAAGGCGCGCTTCCGCCCGCCGCTGTACCGCACGATCCGCGACGGCGGCTTCCGCACGGTGCGAGTCAACCTGCAGGCGTTCGCGCACATGGACGCGGACAACCGGCTCGACCCGACCTGGCTGACGACGCTGGACACGGTGGTCGACCAAGCCACCGCGGCCGGCCTGAACGTGATCCTGGACGAACACGACTTCCACCCCTGCGCGGCCGACGCGGCGGTGTGCCGGACCAAGTTGCTGGCGTTCTGGAGCCAGGTCGCCCCGCGCTACCGCCATGCGCCGCCGTCGGTGCTGTTCGAGATCCTCAACGAGCCCAACGGCCAGATGACCAGCGCGATGTGGAACGACCTGCTGCGCGATGCGCTGCAGATCATCCGCCGCGACAACCCGACCCGCACGGTGGTGGTGGGCCCGGCCAGCAGCAATTCCTTCACCGCGCTCGACAGCCTGCGCCTGCCCGACGACGATGCGCACCTGCTGGTCACCGTGCACTACTACAACCCGTTCCGCTTCACCCACCAGGGCGCGCCGTGGGCCCCGGCGGATATCCGCGACCACACCGGCGTGAGCTGGGGCAGCGCAGCCGACCGGACCAAGCTCTACGGCGAGTTCGACCGCATCGCGGCCTGGGCCAAGGCGCATCACCGGCAGGTACTGCTGGGCGAGTTCGGTGCCTACGAGCAGGCGCCGCCGGCCGATCGCCTGGCCTGGACGGTGGCGGTGGTCAACGCCGCCGAGAAACGCCATTTCGCCTGGGCGTATTGGGAGTTCGAGGGCAGCTTCGGCGCCTACGACATCGACCGCGGGCAATGGATCGCGCCGCTGCACCATGCGCTGGTGGGCAGCGACAGCGCTTACCGCGGGGCTGCCGGCGGCTGATGCCGGCCTTCCCCGCCGCGGCGCGCCCTAGCGGGAACCGACGACCTCGCCGGCGCGGTCGCGGCAGCCCCAGTTGAGGATCGGCGTGCCAGACGGCAGCAGCCGGCGGAACACCGCCACCGCGCCGTGCTTGGGATTGACCACCACCGGCGCGGCCGCGGCCTGCAGCAGCGGCAGATCGGCGGTGCTGTCGGAATAGGCCATGGCGATCTCGCCGTAGCCCAGTTCGCGCAGCATGCGCATCTTTTCCTCGTTGTGGCAGTGGCGCGTGGCGGTGACCGCACCCAGGCGCGGGCCGATCAGGCTGCCGACCACCGGCACGTCCTGGTGCGCGACGAAGCCGAGGATGGCGCGCGCCAGTTCCGGCGGCGCACCGGTGGCGACCACCACGCGATCGCCGGCGGCGCGGTGCCGGGCGAAC